>CAYIWL010000072.1:0-4058 GCA_964367085.1 Candidatus Woesearchaeota archaeon | reverse complement strand
ATTTTTTATTACGAAAGTAATATTAGTATATAAATCTTTTTATTACAAATGTAATGTAATATTATTACAAATGTAATAAGGACATTTGAATAATTTTCTACTTGCTATTTTTATTATGTTCTTTCAAAACATCTTCAGTTGCTTCTATCAAGTTCCTAAATTCTTTTCTTTTATAATCGCTCAGGTCATCAATCTTTCCATCTCTTCCGTAGTCGTAGAACTCTATTGATTTGACAAAATATCCCTCAACTAAATACTCTTCAAGCCATCCCCCACGGTCATAAAGAATAGGGAAAAATATTGTTATGCTTGTCCTAGAGGTATCATCTACTACTTTAACAGGTAGTCCGCAGTGGTTTACTTCCACCATCACTCTATCTCGAATGTCCTTAGGCAATCCAAATCCAGAATCAGCATCATCAGCATGAGCATCAATTATCTCTCTTTTTATCCTATCATTTAAATCAGATATAATATAAGATGTTTCTGTGCTGTTAACTTCCCTTCCCATGTATATCATGCTTGTATTCGGAGAGCAACTGTTTAACAGAGAGATCAAGCCAAGCCCGTAAAGTATTTCTTTTGACATTGATTCTTTTTGCAACAAAGGATTTAAAAATTTGTCGTTGGAAAATATTTTTTAATAACAGATCAGCAAAGTAAAGGAAAACTTTAAAAGTAAAATAACCTTCTATTGAGTGAATGAAAAAAATAAAAACCCCGCTGAAAGATATACTGGCTTGGGTAGCATTTTTCATATTTTTAATCTATTTATTCCTTAGGCTGGCAGGGATATTAAACAGCCCGGTTATAGCAGACTTATTGGGTGTTGGTTCTATAGGTTATTTTATCGGAGTCCAAGTTCAGAAATTAAACAATCAAATTCAAAAGCTGGATAGAATAGTCAAAGATGTGGTTGAAATCAAGCAAGAATTAAAGATGCATATTGAAAACAAAGAAGCACATCAATAAGAGATTAACGATATTAAAATTTTAAAGCTAAAAAATCATTCCAAAGATTTCCACCACATCATGGGATCTCCAATCCCAATGTCTTTCAAGAAATGTTCTAAAGTTGTGCCTTCTCTATAACCAATATCTATCTTTCCACTCCAGCTTACAGCATGAAGAAATTTATCCGTCATCGGGCATCTGTAATCCCAAGCATTAACTTCATCTTTTTTAAGAAAGATAGCTAATAAATTCCTTGCCTTCATGCTATCAAAAAGCCCAAACTTTCTAGCAGTCATTTGGAATAACTTAGCCTTTGCACGTATAAGATAACCCTCAGGATATTCAGGAGAGGCATAATTATAATCATAACTAGTAAGGAGATGGGTTAATGAAATATCTGTTATATCATTTCTCAGCAAACCCATTACTTTGTTTTTCTTTTCATTAATATAATCTTGGTCAATTTCTGGATAGTTTGTTAACACCTCAAATGTCCATGTAAGATGAGGATAGTCGTTATTCATAACACACCAATCAAAAAGAGAGTCCAAGGTATCTTTTGCATGATTATCTTTGATTATGTTACCATCTGGATGCGTGAACAGAAGTTGTTCGTATAAAGTCAATACATTGTCAAGATAAATGTAATTAGCCTCTTCTAAATCTTTTGAGATAAATCTATTTTTTAAAAGATATTGTGTAACATATTCCGAATGATTAGAGATATATATCTTTCCTAAAAGATAGACAGCATCATCCACGATGTCGCTTCTAGAATATTG
Organism: Candidatus Woesearchaeota archaeon; assembly: GCA_964367085.1. Taxonomy (GTDB): domain Archaea; phylum Nanobdellota; class Nanobdellia; order SCGC-AAA011-G17; family ARS1403; genus JACPIN01. The sequence goes on along the minus strand of CAYIWL010000072.1, from coordinate 2,322 downwards.
TCTTATATTTTCTAAGTATGGGAAAACATCATCATACCTTTTATTTTCATATAGATAGTTAGCATATCTAAAAATTTTTTCTGAATCTGCATCCCCCATTTTATTTCCAACAATTTCAATTCTAAAAGGATCTAAGTTCAAAATTCTTATATCTTCTTCAGCATAAACATCATTGGTTTGAGAGAGTAGAATCAATCCACTAGTAGCCAAATTCAATAAACTTTTATTTTTCATTTAACCTTAATATTATCAATTAATAACTCTTTTAAAATTTTCTATCTTCAATAATTCTAGTAGCATAGCAAAGCTTTATTTAAACAAATACACCCTATTTATCGGAGTAATCTTTTTATTGTCAACAATTATTCCAGAGTCTTCAGGCAGTGCAATTATTGGAGTTTTACTTTTCCTGACAAATTTCTCTACGTCGTTTTTTTCTCTTTTCAAATAATGAGCTTTTAGATTGTAACCATTAATTAAATTTAATCCCTTTAAGTCTTTTAGCTTGACTTTGTTTTTATCTTTTATCTCTCCAAAAGAAGCTGTCTCTATTGTCTTTCCAAAAATTATCGCACCTGCGCTTCCTCCGTAGATTACTCCTTTAAATTTAGAAAGTTCTTTATCGAAATTATTTTCCTTTATTTCTTTCAGCAGCTTGAAAGCGTTCCCACCGCCAATGTAAATTCCTGAAAACCTGTTGACGTCTATTTTTTGCAACTTGAAATCAATTAACATGCTTATTTTCTTGCTTTTTAATTCTGAGCAGACCCAGTCATAGCACTCGCTGTAGTCTTTAGTTTCTCTCGCAATCGGAATGTATAATATGGGATTATCTTTGACTAGTTTCAGGAATAAAGAGTTTAATTTCTTTTCATTATCTTTTCCAGACCCGCCGGAGAGAATTAAGTTTGGCATTTCAAAAGTATCTGGAGCTTTATTTATAAACTATTCTGAAAATTATTTTTTCTTTTTGCCTAATTTTTCCTCAAGCAAGTTTTCGCTTATTTTTCTTATTTTTCTGAGAACTTCTATTGGGATATCTGCTTTAAAATCTTCTTTCAGCTCTTCAAGAAAATCATATAAATACACTGGAAATAAATAAGATTCAAGTTTTGTCTGGTTGACTGTCTCTTCGATTATTATGTCCCAGTCTATGTCAAATTTTTCCATTAAACTGAGTGCATCAAACCTGTCTTTTTCTCTTTCTGTTGCACACTTCAGCAAAATAATGTCCTCTGGGCTCACAACTTTTATGATTAGATTGCCAAATTCATGAGTTTCTTTGACTCTGTTAACTATTGTATCTGACATTTCAAAAGTTATAATCTCCTTAAAAAACAGATCAATTCTTTGCCCCTCCAATCCAACCATCATTATTGGCCTGTTTTTATTATCCTCATATCTTCTAAAAATCTTTACTAACTCTTTTTTATCTCTGTAGCTCATTTTTTCCAAGACTTTCTTTACTTTTTCCAAACCTTCTTTTTTTAAAAAAACTAGGTCTACGTCTTTTGTATCTTCTTTAGCCCCATAAAACATCATGGCGCTTCCACCGATTACAAAGCATTCTGTTTTTTCTTTTAGCTCAGTCCCTATTATTTCAAACAATTGCGTTTGCTCGTTTATCTTGACCATTCCTTATATATTTCCATATCATGTTTGTTTATGGGGATAAAAACCCGCCATCTTTTCTCTATATCCTGAAAGTTTTTTGATTTAATCTTATAGCCAAACAAAAACTTTTTTCCATTGCTTTTCAATAAAGCTTTCCTGGTTTTTTCATCCATTCTTCTAACCCGGATAAATTTTCTTGCCACATCATACAAAGCTCCTACGTTCCTTCCTATCTTGTATTCCTCAGCAAGTATTCTGAGGTTTGACCAGTTATTAATTTTATTAAATAGTGCTAGTGAAGCAATCATCAGTCTATATTCATTTGAAGAAATTGCCCTAACTAATATTTCCTCGGGGGGAGGCTCTCTTTTAGCATGGATAATGTAGTCTTTTGAAGTATTAAGTTTAACCCTTGAGTATTTATTAATCAGCCCATACAAACTATAGCCTTTTTTTCCTTTAAACTTCAACGGAGATATTCTATAAAACTTTATGCTTCTGCCCCCACCAGTACTCGTCAGATAGCCTTCTTTTCTTAGCCTCCATGCATAGTTTACAGCTGTTCTTTTTTCAACGCCAAGATTTTTTGAAATTGTTGACGCTGTCTGAAGGCCGCTTAATTTCTTTGCAATACTAAATAATTTTACATCACTTTTTTTCATAATATTAGTGATGTATATGAACTATTATATAAACTTTTCTATAAAT
>CAYIWL010000071.1:0-4257 GCA_964367085.1 Candidatus Woesearchaeota archaeon | reverse complement strand
GAAATTCTATAGGGAAACAGCAGAAGAGTTTAAGAAAGGTTAAGGTTAGATTTATTAACTTTTTTATAATACCTTATTTTAGGTGCGAAAATAAATGCTTAAAAAATTGTTTGGCATATTTCTGATATCAATAATTGTTTTTTCAATAATCCCTTCTGTGCAAAGCAAAGAGGATAACAACGTCTTGGCGGATCCAGATTCTGAGAAGACACAATCAGCAAAAATTGTTGCATCTCCTGCTGCACAGCCAATTCAATGGAACAAGATAGATAAAGAAATTAAATACAATTTAGGCTCAACTACTCAACAGTATACTACTGATTTATTTACTGGATCGGCAAGTTATGCATACCAAATAGAAGTCCCTCCGGGAGTTAATGCACTAGAACCTTCACTTACAATATCTTATAATCATCATAATGCATTATCTCCTTTAAGCCTTTTGGGAAATGGCTGGACAATTACATCAAACTTTATCTACAGAGACGTGAATTACACAATTCCTAATACTCGAGATGATGTCTTTAAAATCGTTTTAAATGGAATTTCTTCAGAGCTGGTTTATGTTCCTTCTGAAAGCAGATATCACACAAAACATGAAAGTTATCTTCTCATAGAAAAAAAATCCGGTGGCCCTAACGCTAAAAAAGAATATTGGTTGGTAAGAGACAAAGATGGAACAACTTATAGATTTGGACATACAATTGATGCTGAGCTTGTTTCTAACCAGGAAAATTATGTTTCTCAATGGCATTTGGATTCTGTCAAAGACATTTATGGAAATGAGATATTGTACACTTATGAAAATGATGCAAGCTCCGGAGTTGTTTATCCAAAGGGGATAAGCTATAGTAATGGAGTGAATAAAATAAGATTTAATTACGTACCAAATCCCAATCAAAGAGAAGTTTATTCAAATGGAAATTTCATAAAGCAATCAAAAATCCTGAAATCAATAAGAGTAGAGAATAATGATGCATTAGTGAGACAATATGAATTTGATTATTCACAAAGCGAAACCCAAAATTTATTGACAAGAATTCAAGAGACTGGAAGCGATGGAAATTCAAAACTATTGCCGATAATTTTCAGATACAACGAGCCTCAACCTGGCTGGGTGCAAGATACTTCCTATACAATCCCTTATGAAGCCTATTTTGGGCAAGAACTAGATGAAGGGGTTAGACTTTTTGATATTAATGGAGATGGATTGGTAGATATCTCAAAGATGCTTGGCTCTAATGATTTAACTTACTGGCTCAATATAAAAGATGGTTGGGGAGAAAAACAGATGATGAATGGGGTCATCAATGGTGGCTTTGTCGACGCTAGTTATTCAGATGAAGGTGTCCGTTTTATAGACATGAATGGAGATCTTCGAGTAGATATTATAAAACTAGTATCACATGCTTCTTCCCAGACAAAAGAACTGAAAATAAATAATGGTAATGGATTTATATCAAAATCAGTAAATCTCCCTCCTGAGATAGATTTTATTTCGAAAGGGATTGGAAACTGCAACCCTGTTAGCTGTAATCCCGGATGGAGTGACTTGGGCGTTGAATGTGGAGAGGGAATATGCAGTAGGACATGCTCGCAGCAACCATTGACATGTGGAAACTGGAGAAAGGTCTTTGAGAGTGAGGGGGAAGGATATGATCAGACAGACAGCACAGAGAGCGACAGTACAAGGAAATACAAAACAAGTTCAAACTCGAAGTGCTATGCATTTATTGTAGATACTCCCAATGATTTGGAATTAAATGTGAATGATGATGAATGTATTAGTGGCAAAAAATATGATGGCAAAACCGTGATTATAGCTGGATTAGAAGGTGAAGGTGAAAATTCCTGGCTAGAAACAGTGCCACCAAAAACCGAACAAGAAAGATGGTACGGCAATCTGAATGATTATCCTGGTGCAGACTTCATAAACAGCTATATAACCTCTCATGAAGATAATGAAGATAGTTTTGAAAATAGTGATATAAGAAATTTTGCCAGAGATGATGAAATACTATATTGTGCACCTTCTGCAGAGATATGCGAAAATTCCGGCTTAAACCTATGCGGCTACGGGTGTTATGAACAAGGTACCAGAGCATTTGTTCAATCAGGATATTATAGGGATAAAGGAGATTGGTTTGAAACAATTGCAGAGGATAAAGAATGCGATGATGACAATGTATACGATCACGAAGCAGATTTTATAAGATTAGAGGTTCAGGAAGGGGACCTAATTCCAGGACAAACAATTTATGAGCAATATCTGTGTCCAAAATTCCCGTATATTATCGACGTAGGTGTGAGGATGGTAGATGTTAATGGCGATGGTAAAACTGACATCCTAAAAAGTACTTCTGAAGAAAGAAAAGTTTGGATAAATACCGGAAATGGTTTTGCATTATCTAATCAATGGGCAATTCCAACTGATGCGTTATTTTTAAATCCTAATAATGGAGGAGATAATGGCGTAAGGTTGGCAGATGTTAATGGCGATGGATTAATCGACCTAGTTAAAGGGAATTCTGAAAACATAAAAACTTGGATAAATACTGGAAAAGTATGGGTGCAAAAAAACTCTTGGAATGTTCCCGTAGATGCGATTTTTGTTAATGAATACAGTGAACCAACTGGAGTAGTTTTAGAGGATGTCAATGGCGATGGATTAAATGATTTAATTAAATCTAAAACAGGCGGGCAAAAAAAGGTGTGGATAAACAATGGAAGAGGATGGGTTGAAAATAGAGCATGGAGATTGCCTTTGGATGCTGACTTTGCTAAGGTAAATACACAATTTGCGGATGTAAATGGCGATGGTGCAATGGACGTCGTAAAAGGAGACCCCACGGATAGGAGAACTTGGTTGAATAAAGCATCAAAACCTTATTTGTTAAATGAGATTCGTAATGGACGCGGGGGGAAAATTTTCATAGATTATAAACCTGTTTCTTCAATAGATAACACCGGAATTGATCAAATAGCAGATCTTCCCATCCCGGCTTGGATAGTAAGCTCTATTACATTAGACAACGGAATGCCTGAAGCTCATCATATCTCATCTGTTTATAATTATGATTACAGAGATGGTATGTTTGACGCTGCAAGCAGAGAATTTAGAGGATTTAAAACTGTTACAGAATTTTTATCTGATGGAACAAAGATTGATCATCATTTCTTTCAGGATGACGCACTAAAGGGTTTAGAATATGAAACAGGTATAAGCAATGATGATTCTGCTTACGAAAAAACAGAAAAAACATTTGATTCCCTTCTAATTGATGGATTTTATATAATTGCATTAAGCTCGGTAAAAGAAACCCAATTCGGCGATGATGAAACCATCCTTATTCAAACAGATTTTAATTACGATGAATTTGGCAATGTTGTTAATGTTTTATCTAAAGGAAATACAGAAACTAAAGATGACGATCGGTCTTGGAGGGTAGAATATACTTATAATAGAAATTTGTGGATTGTAAATACTCCAAAACATATTATTTCATTTGATGAAGAAGGAAGAAAAGCAACTGAATCCTGGCTTAGTTACGATGGTCTTGCATATGATAGGTCCCCAACAAAAGGAGATGTAACAAGAGAAGAATATTGGCTTGACACCGGAGAGGATGTGTTTACAATTTATGTATATGATCGTTATGGAAACCTTGTTGCTGAAGAAGATTCTTTAAAGCGGGTTAATAGCTATAGGTATGATCCGACTCACACTTTTATTACCAAATCCACTAATGCAAAGTCTCATGAAACAAATTATGAGTATGATTTGAAAACAGGCAACTTGTTATCCAAAACAGATCCAAATGGGATCAGGACAAGGTATGTCTATGATGTTTTTGGAAGGCTTATAAAAGAGATAAAACCTTATGATTCCGAGCAATATCCTACGCTGTTAACTGAATATACTCTTGATGGAACTGCGCCAGAGAGGATTATAACAAAACAAAGAGAGATTTCAGGACAACCGAATACATATGATGAAATCTACTTCTACGACGGTTTTGGAAATCTCATTCAAATAAAGAAAGAAGCTGAGAATTCACGATATGCTATTTACAACATATTTTATGATGAGCTTGGAAGAGATAAATTAATTGTAAATCCATTCTTTGATGAAAGAAATAATGAGTATTCTTTAGTATCGAGCAAACCAAAAGGTTACACTTACTCTTATGATAGTTTAGGGCGTGTTATAAAAGTAACAAACCCAGATGATACAAAAAGAGAGTTTGCATATTCTCC
>CAYIWL010000070.1:0-4301 GCA_964367085.1 Candidatus Woesearchaeota archaeon | reverse complement strand
ATGTGCGGAGCAAAACAACTCAGCATTATTAAGAAACTCCTAAAGTTGTTGTCAAAGATTTCTTTACTTATATTTCCCCTAGAATTATACAGATAATTAGTTAGTTGCATTAACTTATTTATAGCAAAGTTAAATCTAAAATTTTCCATATCTTCAGAAACATCCTTAATTACTCTATTGATCTTGCTTTCAAAAATCTTGTTCTCATCTTCACTTTTAATTTTTACCTTATCTTTTAAAGTATAGACTTTCTTTAAAAATCTATATATCCCCTCAATAGATTTATCGTCCCATTCTTTATCTTTTTCTGGAGCAGATAAGAATAATAAATAAGTACGCAAGGTATCCGCGCTATATCTTTCAATAATATCCATGGGATCGACTATATTTCCTTTGCTCTTACTCATTTTCTCTCCACCTTTATTTAACATACCTTGATTAAACAATCGTACTACCGGTTCATCAATTTTCAATAATCCAAGATCCCTCAAAGCTTTAGTAAAAAATCTACAATATAACAAATGCATAACTGCATGTTCGGCCCCTCCAATGTAATAATCTATAGGTACCCAATAATTAACTTTTTTAGAGTCAAAAATTTTATCCTTATTTTTACTATCACAATATCTAAAAAAATACCAGCTGGAATCAAAGAATGTATCCATGGTATCTGTTTCTCTTCTAGCTTTCCCATTGCACTCGGGGCAGGAAACTCTTACAAATTTCTCATTCTGCATCAGAGGATTTCCCTTTCCAGTAAATTTAACGTCGTCAGGCAATAAAACAGGAATCTCAGCTGGCAGAATCCCGCATTTACCACAATAGATTATAGGGATAGGAGTCCCCCAATATCTCTGCCTGCTCACTAACCAATCTCGTAATTTATACTGTACAGTTCTTTTTCCAAATTTTCTCTCTTCGATGTACTTAACGATCTCTTTAATAGCATCTAAATTTCTCATCCCATTAAACTTTTTGTCAGAGTTCACTACAATGCCTTCATCGACAAAAGCCCGCATCATCCTCTCAGGATCTAATTCACTATCTTTAGGCTTTATAACGATTTTAATAGGAATATTATATTTTCTCGCAAACTCGAAGTCTCTCTGATCATGTGCAGGAACAGCCATCACAGCTCCAGTCCCATATCCAAGCAAAACAAAATTAGCTACGTAAATAGGCACTTCTCTTCCATCTACAGGATTCACAGCATACTTCCCAATGAACATTCCCTCCTTTTCTTTATCATCCGCAGTCCTTTCATATTTCTCTTCTAAGACAACCCGGTCAGCAAAGTCCTTCGCTTTTTTTTCATACTCGGTCCCTTTGACAAATTCTATGACTTTAGGATTTTCGGGAGCCATCACAATAAAAGTAACCCCCCACAATGTATCAGGCCTTGTCGTGAAAACGCTTAATTTTTCTATTGAATCTTTTAACTTGAAATCTATTCTAACACCTTCACTCCTTCCTATCCATTTCTCTTGCATTAATTTTATTCTATCAGGCCAACCACTTAAGCTTTCAAGGTCTTTCAACAGTTCATCAGCATATTTAGTTATCCTCAAAAACCATTGCTCTAATTGTTTAACTTCAACTTTATTGTGACATCTCCAGCATTCTCCGTCGACAACTTGCTCATTTGCCAAAACAGTCCCACAAGAACCGCACCAATTGACTGGAGCCTTGGCTCTGTAAGCCAAACCCTTTTCAAAAAATTTTAAAAATATCCACTGATTCCATTTGTAATAATCAACGCTACTAGTATTCACGATTCTATCCCAGTCATAACTAAATCCAAGACGCTTCTGTTGCTGGATAAAATTTTTGACACTTTTTTCAGTGTATTTTCTTGGATGAATACCTTCCTTAATAGCTGCATTTTCAGCAGGCAATCCAAATGCATCATATCCCATGGGATACAAGACAGAAAAACCTTTTAATCTCCTATATCTCGCAAAAGCATCTCCAATAGAATAATTAATTGCATGACCCATGTGCAATCCATAAGAAGATGGATACGGAAAGAACTCAACTATGTAGCATTTCTTCTTTCCTTCTTTAGTCAAAAAAATTTTATCCTTCTCCCACTTCTTCTGCCACTTCAATTCAATGTCTCGAAATTCTTTCATTTTAATTATCAAGCGCCCCATGGTTTAAAAATGTTATTAAGCATACTTCCTTTTCCATTTCTCCACCAAAGTCTGAGTTCTTTTACTAATAATTTTTGCAGGCACAATCATAATTCCGCATCCAGAAGATTCCTGCTCTAAAAAATCCTCTAACCATTTCTCATTAGAGAATCTTTTCCTACAGCAAACTGCTCCATGTATGTATTTAGTTAAGTCCAAACCCTCTCTACCGCGGCTAGATTCACCAATGATATACGTCGCCTTTCCATTTCTCTGATTGTTTTCTTTCTCGGCATTTCCATAACTATCCATCTCCATCCTCCACGTTATTTATGGCCACTTCTATCTTATCAACAAAACGCGCGAGACTAAGTTTAGTTTATCCCGCACTATCGCAATAAAATGAGAAGAGTCAATTTAGGAAAAATCAAATCCAAATTTTGTTTTCGATTAGTTCCCATGAAACAATTCAAAGCAAAAAGGATATATAAAGCTTTTTAAACAAAAAAACAAAGCATTTTATCATGGGCCCGTAGCTCAGTTTGGATAGAGCATCAGAGAATCTTTTAGAAAAAGCTTCACCAAAGATTTCGATGAACCTTCTATTCGAGAAGAAGCAAGCTGAGGGTCGCGCGTTCAAATCGCGTCGGGCCCGCCACAAACCTAAAACTCCTACTGCTAACTGTCTCTATTATAAGGATCATAACTCCAATAAAAGAAATTATCTGGACTCACACCTCTGATTGTAAATTTACCTTCTGGAGTTTCATAAGATCCTTGAACAATTTCATCAATCTCCCTATAAAATCCGACAACATGCCCCCAACAGTATTATCCTTATACAATTTTTTCATAGTTTCAAAATGTTCTGTCAGTTTATTCGACATAGATTTAGGCATAAATAATCCAAACCTAAAAAGTATTAAAAATATTTCTAATCGAAAACAACAAAAAACAAAATTCTTTTAAATCACAGTTTAACTAGTTTATACATGGGCAGATACCAAAGCGGTTAATGGCACCGCCTGCAGAGCGGTTGTTCGGGGGTTCGAAATGAAAACGAAAGTCCCTCTCTGCCCTTTTATTACCCTAAAGAATAACAAAGAAAAAAGAAAAAAGAAATCACAAAATCATCAGAATTTAGAGTTTATTTCTTTCTCTTTTTAGCCATCGCAAACACCTCTTTTTTGTTTATCAATTTTTACCCTACTATATTAAAGCATTCCAAATTTATATAGGTTTCTAATTTTTAGAATAAAGAACGAAATTAAAAAAAAAGAAAAAAAGAGAATCGCTTCTCTAATTCTGTTTTTTACCGAAGAACAGAGCTTTGACAATTAGCAGAGCCATCAATACCAAGATAACGTCTCCAATTACCCAGAACACTGTCGATCCGCTTCCGCCAAACACATTACCAAAATCAACACCACCGCTCTCAGCGCTTTTAACGTTGAAGTTCAATGAAAATGTCTTAGCTTCAAAGCTATTTCCTGCAGCAGGGCTTACAGTCACAGTTGCTGAATAAGTCCCTTCATCAAGTTCCTTCAGTCTTAAATTGAAGTACAGATTATTATCACCAGAATGCAAACTTATTGTCTGAGGTGAAACAGGTTCAGCCCAGTCGCCAATAGTTCTGATGTCGACAACAGCATTCAAATCTTTAGCTTCATTATTTGTGAATAACAAATGCAAATTAGCAGTTTGTTTTGAAGCATCTATCTGGCTTGTCTGGCTGATAACATTTAAGCCAACAGCTTTTCCAGAACCAGTGCCAGTAGTGGTTGTAACAGAACCCTCTCCCTTTAAAGTCAAAGTAACAAACCCCTGTCCATTCTCATAAGTATCATCATTGTCGTCTATAGTAGCAACGTCGATAACGTAATCCTTCTCAACTGCATTAGCAGGGACATTTATGCTGAATCTTCTAGTTAGTTTTTCATCAGAGCCTCCAGCTTTGTCCAGATCAAACTCAGTTGACTTCAAGTTCACTCCTAATTCATTGTTGCTTACTTGGATTGTTATATCTCTCTGGTCGTTCTTGCCAACGTTCTCAACATCAACGATTAGTTCAACTACTTCTCCAGGCTTTGCAACACTTGGATTCAAGGTCGCTTTCTTTACGATTACATCATCCTTATTTCTGCTGAAATCAAGATCAATGCTATCAAA
>CAYIWL010000069.1:0-4396 GCA_964367085.1 Candidatus Woesearchaeota archaeon | reverse complement strand
CCCCTAATGGTTAATGAGAGGAACCCATAGTTAAAAAAGATTTAGGACAGAGCGTTTCTATCAGAAACATTTAAATATATAAATCGCTATTTTCAGGACATGAATAAATTCCCGTTCATTTTGGTTTTTGCATTATTGAGCCTTTCTGCCTTTGTTTATGCCCAGGAAACCGATTCTAGGGGAGTAGAGGTAAAGGTCAGTGATGTCAGGGGAGTGATAACAGCTAATGATGTTGCAGAATTCGACTTGGTAATCTCAAATAATGTTGGAAAGGACATGGACTTCTTCATTGCCAAGAATTTTTACAGTGAAAAATGGAGAGTTACTGCAGAGCCTTATCTTTTAAATGTAAATTCAGGATCAAGTAAAAGCACAAAATTACGTGTTAATCCTACGAAGTTTTTAACACCTGCAGATTATAAAATTATCATCATTGTCGAGAGCAGAGATAAAAGTTTTTCCAAGGAAGTTGCGCTTGACGTTAAAATAATCCCTTTTGCAGAGAATAATATTAAAACTGAACTGATAATGGATAACAAGCTAGACCCGAGATTGGAGGGTGTTGCAAGAGTCAGTTTAGAGAATCTGTACAATTTTGACGTCGAGGACGTTAAGCTGGTATTTGATAGCAAGCTATTCTTATTTGAAAGAGATTTCGACTTAAAACCTAATGAGAAAAGGGTTGAGGTATTCCAGCTGAAATTTGATGAAGATATCGGTTTAGGAGAATATGATTTCAGCGTTGCTGTCGAAGCAGGAGGCTATGTTCTCGGAAGGGCCAGGGAGAAAGTAACTCTAACACCCTATTCGGAAGTAACTGAGAGGGTATTTAAGAGCAATAATTTTAACAAGAAAGTTCTGGTCGCAAGAGAGAATACTGGAACTGAGCAGAGCAATGAAGAAATAGTTTTAGAATTTACTCTGATTGAAAACATTCTTGCAAGATTTAATGTTGTTCCTGATTCAATTGAAAAGATCGACGGTAAATACTTAGCCAGATGGAGTTTCTTGCTTGAGCCAGGAGATAGAAAAGACATAGTAGTCACAATTCCTTATGGTACATATTTGCTAATCTTGCTTGTTGTTGCAGTACTAACATACATTGTCTTTTACATTACTAAAAGAAAAGTCGTAATTATCAAGAAAGTAATTGATGTCACTAAGGACAAAGATGGAATTAGGGGAGTTAAAATTATTTTGCATCTTGAAAATAAAGGTAATAAGGGCATAGAAAAAATAAGGATTATTGATTATCTGCCTAAATTAGTTGGTGCTTCAAGCCAGGACTTTGGATCTATGAAACCGACTCGTGTGCAGAAGGGTACTGATGGAAGAGTGAGATTAGTATGGGACTTTGATGGTTTGGGCAGGAAAGAGGAGAGGATAATAAGCTACATTGCTAAGAGCAACCTGAGCATTATCGGAAAACTACTTTTACCCGAGGCCGTAATCGAATACGAAGTCGGAAAAAAACTTTATCATGTAAAATCTAACAAGCTTACAATTTTAATGAAAGCTAGTAAGAAAGAGAAAGAAAGTTCTTGATCTAAACTAAAAGAAAAGGATTATAAAATCAACGTTCTCAAGGATAGTTATGAAACAGCCAAAAATTATTGCTTACCTGAAGCCCCATTGCGGGTGGAGTATGGGTGTCCGTGCAATCATAAAAAAATACGGTTTAAAATACGAAGACAGAAATATAATCGACGAGCAAAACCAATTTCAGGAAATGGTTGAGAAATCCGGGCAAACACTTTCTCCTTGTGTTGAAGTTGACGGAGAAATGCTGATTGATGTTTCAGGCGATGAAGTCGAGCAATATTTAGTTGAGAAAAATTTTGTTAGGAAGAAATTTGAAAAAGCGGAAGTTCCAACCGATTCTGCTTGTCAGAGTCATTAAATTTTTTCTTTTAGCAGCTCAATGCTTTTTCTTGTAGCATATCCTTCTTCAGTTCCGTGCCAGTAAAGAATTTTTTCTTCAGGGTACTTGTAGCATAGAAAAATCTCCCTATTATCAAATACGGAATAGAAGTCAATCAATCCAACTGCAGGGTCTTTGACAAAAATTCCCTTTTCCATTAAAGCATTTATAATGGTAAAAAACTCAAAAGCATCTTTATGCGACTCCATTGATTTCTTTGTTAGATGCTGTGCATCTGAAAATGCATCATCATATCTTATCTTCAGAGAATGCCTTATTTTAATTTTCTTCTGCAAATCCAGCAGCTCTCCAAGTAATTTTTTTACTTCTGGCAGGGTTGCTTGCGCTTCATCAAGGGAAAAATATCTCTTTTGCATCTGCCTTAGATACTCATTTGATTTTTATAGTTTACTAAAGTTTTTAAATGGAAAAAATTTCATAAATAAAATGAAAGTTTATTTGCGGAGTTACGGTTGCCAAGCGAACATTGCAGATTCTGAAGCAATCGCAGGAATATTAAAGCAAAATAATTATGAGCTGACAGATAATGAAGACGGTGCAGATATTATTATTGTTAATACTTGCTCTGTAAAAAATGCCACTCAAAACAAAGAACTCCATTATATAAAAGAAAAATCAAAATCAAAAAAAATATTTGTCGGAGGGTGCCTGACGAAAACAATTAACATAAGAAAGTATGCTCCAGATGTAACAGCAGTTTTCGATACAAACTCAATCTTGAAAATTCCCGAAGTTTTAGAAACTGAGCAGGATTATTTCTCGAATAAAAAAGAAAACAGGATTTCAGCACCAATAATAAGAAGTGAGAAAGGTATAGGCATTATTGCAATAGGAGAAGGTTGTTTAAATTCATGTACTTTTTGCGGGACTAAGCTTGCAAGAGGAAACTTAAGGTCTTACAGAATTGGAGACATAAAAAGAAATATGGAGAGGGCGGTCAAAGAAGGTTGTAACACCATTTATCTTTCTAGTCAGGACAATGGCTGCTACGGGTTTGATATAAAAACAAATCTTCCGGAATTATTAAATGAATTAGTAATGATAGAAGGAAATTATAAGATAAGGATTGGGATGATGAATCCTTGGCATCTGGCAAAAATTCTTCCTGAGTTAATCAATTCATTCAAGTCAGAAAAGATAATGAAGTTCCTGCACATCCCAGTACAATCCGGATCTGAAAAAATATTAAAACACATGAAGAGAGTGCATACCGTTGAGAGTTATAGGCTTGCTGTAAAAGAATTCAGGAAAAAATTTCCAAAAGTTTCTATAGCGACGGATATTATCATAGGATATCCAGAAGAAACAGAAGAAGATTTCCAGTTAACATACGATTTAATAAAGGAAACAAAGCCGGAAGTTTTAAACATTTCAAAATTCTCTTCCCGACCGGGAACCAAGGCATCAAAATTAAAGCAGCTTCCTTCAGAAATTATTAAGGAGAGATCTGTAAGACTAAATAGTTTATATCAAGAATATAAAAAAGGAATAACGCAAAATAAAATTCTGATAACATAAATGTTTAAATAGAGAACGTCTGTTTCTTAATTTTATGCAACAATATCACAATCTTCTAAAAGAAATTCTAGTTAATGGAGAAGTTCAATACGAGCCAAGAACAGAAGAATACATTCTAGGAATTCCGGGGTTTCAAAGAACATATGATCTAAGAGAAGGCTTTCCATTAATGACTACAAAAAGAGTTCCTATCAGGCTTCCAGCAGAAGAATTGTTTTGGAAATTAAGGGGGGAGAGAAATGTGAAATCTTTATTTGACAAGAATGTTCATATCTGGGATGCAAATGCTTTTGATAATTATTTGAAAGTAAAAAAGCTCAAAAATAAGTTTCCTAAACATACACAAGTATGGGCTGATGAATTTGAAGCATGGAAAGAAAAATTATCTAGAGGTAAAGAAGACGGCGATTTAGGTCCCGTTTACGGCTATCAATGGAGGCATTGGAGAACCAATAATGGTGAAATTGATCAGTTGGAAAATTTATTGATGGGAATTAAGGAGAAGCTAGGTTCTAGATATCATGTTTTAAATTCTTACAACGTCGCTGATTTGTCTGAAATGGCACTGGGTCCTTGCCCGTTCTGGCATCAATTTACTGTTTACAATGACAGTTTGGATTTGCACATGGTCCAAAGATCATGTGACGCATTTTTAGGTGTTCCTTTTAATATTGCGCAAGATTCTTTATTGACACATCTAATTGCTCGGGAAACAGGATTAGAGCCAAGGAAATTTATTCATACAACAATTAATACCCATATTTATTTAGGGGTTCCTCCTAGGTCTGATTTTTGGATGGAACCAGAAAATGTTTTCGAATTCCAAATGAGAGTAGGGAGTGAAATTGGAGAAAGATCAGATTATGAGGAGATAAGGGATTGGTATCTAAATAAAGTCCCGGAAGAAAATGAATTAGATTTTGGAAAAGATCATAT
>CAYIWL010000068.1:0-4438 GCA_964367085.1 Candidatus Woesearchaeota archaeon | reverse complement strand
ATCTAGTTAGTTTCTCTGCAGGGGCCTTATTAGGAGATGTTTTTATTCACCTTCTGCCTGAAATCGTTGAAGAAAATGGATTTGAACTTAGCATTTCAGTTTTTATTCTTTCAGGAATTTTATTTTCTTTTGCTGTAGAAAAGATAATCCATTGGAGGCACTGCCATCATCCGACATCAAAAGAACACCCTCATCCATTTGCAATAATGAATTTAATTGGAGATTTTCTGCATAATTTCATAGACGGATTAATTATCGGCGCTAGTTATCTAGCTTCTATACCTGTTGGAATTGCTACTACCATCGCAGTAGTATTACACGAAATTCCTCAGGAGATAGGAGACTTTGGAATTTTATTGCACGGCGGTTTTTCAAAAGGAAGGGCTTTGTTTTTTAATTTCGTAACTGCATTAAGTGCTGTTGCAGGCGCATTTATTTCCTTAATTTTAGCTGCGAGAGTTGAAGGAGCATTAATATTTCTCATTCCTTTTGCAGCAGGTAATTTTCTCTACATAGCAGGCTCGGATTTAATTCCAGAACTAAACAGATATCAGTTCACAACAAAAGGATCTATTCTCCAGCTAGTAACCATCCTTCTAGGAGTCGGAGTTATGATTAGTTTATTGTTGTTAGAATAAATTAAGCAATCCCTAAATAGTAATCAAGCGATATCATCCCAGCCCCGACAAGAATCAGCAAGATTGTTGAGGCCAAGCCAACATAGTTTATCTCCCATCCTTCTACAAAGTTTAATCTCTTCACAATCGTTCTATGATAAATTCCCATTACAAAAACAACAGTCATCATTGATGCGAAAAGTCTTGTCCCGATTCCAAAAAGAACAAATAATCCTCCATAAAATTCTGCAATGATTAAAATCCAAGTCCAGAAAATACCGGGCTTATATCCAATAAGACTCAGCCACTTAGCCATAGATTCTTTGTCTTTTAATTTGCTGTATCCATGCGCTATGAAAAATGTCCCTAAGAAAAATCTCACTACTAACAACCCAACATCAATCATTGGAACATTCTCGACGGCCATACATTCCAATTATACTCCTCAGCTTAAATACTTTTTTATATCAAAGTTTATAACTAAAAAATAGCAATAACAGATTTACTAAATAGATGCTAGTACATATCAAGCAGAAGGTTCTCAATTTTACATAAGAAATATATGCTAAATAAAAAGAGCCGACAACTGCAAATGCTGAAAGAAAGAATATATAGTTAGCAAGATTTAATAGAGATAGAAAGCAAATTGCCAAATAAAAGAACATGCCAAAAAAAGAGTTTGATTTTCCTAACAGTTTTCCATATCTGCTGGAGAATGCTTTCGTACAGGAAATGTTCCGGCTAATGTCACAGACAGGCTTGTAATTTTTATTTCCCAATTTTTTTTCCACAGAATAAGCATAAAATGAGAGAAGAAATCCAATAACAGAAAGAATTTCTATTAGCATAATCTCCAAAATATTTTTATATACTTAAAAGTTTCTAATATTATGATTGCCAGGAGTTTAGATAAAAAAGCAGGACATGAGCACAGTTATTCTGGAGGATACATAAAGAGTTTTGTCTATGGCGGCCTGGATGGAGTCATCACAACATTTGCAGTAGTAGCAGGAGTTGCAGGAGCTTCTTTAAGTGCAAATGTAATTTTAATTTTAGGATTTGCAAACCTTGTTGGCGACGGGATTTCAATGGCATTCGGAGACTACTTATCAACAAAAGCAGAAAGAGAATACGGAAGCGCCGAAAGAAAAAAAGAAGAAAATGCTAATCGAATAAAGAAAATCGAGAAAAAGTCCTTAATAAAAATTTTCTTAAGCCAGGGATTCAGCAGAAAAGACGCGGAAAAAGTCTCCGGTATTATCTCAAAAGATAAAAAAGTCAGCATAGATCTAATGCTTGCATATGAATTAGGTATTGCAAAAAGGAAAGAAAGCGCATTAAAGAACGCAGCCACAACTTTCAGTTCATTTATCTTGTTTGGTTTTATCCCATTAATAGCATATGTTTTTTCAAAAGCAATTCCGATTTTCAAGCAGGACACTTTCTTAATAGCCTCAATATTTACAGGATTAACTTTATTCGGTTTAGGGGCCGTAAAGTGCAAAGTAACTAAGATGAACTGGCTAAGATCTGGGATTGAAATGCTTCTCGTCGGAGGGTTAGCTGCATTTGCCGCATATATCATAGGTTACTTTATATCAACAATAGTTTAGGAAACAAAAATGCTACAACTCAATAATCAGGCATCGGATTTTTCATTAAAAGATAGAGATGGAAAACTTCATTCCTTAAATGACATGAAAGCTGAATACTTCGTCATCTATTTTTATCCGAAAGACAACACGCCAGGATGCACAGTAGAAGCAATAGAGTTTACAAATGATATAAGTAAATTTGAAAAACTGAATGCAAAAATTATAGGAATCTCAGGTGGCGATGAAAATACTAAGAAAACGTTTTGCGAAAAGCACAATCTAAGAATATTATTATTAAGCGACCAAGATTTCTCTGTATGCAAAAAATACGGGGTTTACGGCGAAAAAAGTTTTATGGGCAAAAAATTTCTAGGGATTAAGAGAACGACTTTTATTTTAAACAGCAATAAAAAGATAATTAAAATATATGAAAATGTCAAACCAGAAGGTCATAGCAAAGAAATATTGGAATCCATAAAGAATGAAAAAAGTCGATATTAATGCTATCTACAGGATTTTATCTAGAGAGGTTAAAAACTACAAAGTTCCTGTTGTTGATTTAATTGAAATACAGACTAATGATCCTTTCAAGGTTTTGATTGCAACAATTCTATCAGCCAGAACGAAGGACGAAACAACTGCAAAAGCTTGTGAAAGATTATTTTCTAAAATAAAAAATTTTAAAGACCTGGAAAAGTTAAGTGAAATGGAGATTGAAAAGCTAATCTATCCGGTTGGTTTCTATAAGGTGAAATCTAAACACTTGAAAAAACTGCCCAATATGTTGAAAGAAGAGTTCAATGAAAAAATTCCTGAGGAAATTGGTGACTTGATTAAGCTCCCCGGCGTCGGAAGAAAAACTGCCAATTTAGTCAGAGCTGTTGCTTTTAAAAAACCTGCTTTAGCTATAGATGTCCACTGTCATCGTATCTTTAATAGGCTAAGTTACATTAGAACAAAAACTCCTTTTGAAACTGAAATGGAATTAAGAAAAAAGCTGCCTAAAAAATACTGGGAAAAGATTAATAGTTTATTTGTGGCGTTTGGGCAACACCTCTGCAGACCAATATCCCCTTATTGCAGCAAGTGCAAAATAGTCTCTTATTGTAACCGAATCAATGTCAAGAAGAGTAGATAGCAAAAGAAAAGAAAAGTTAGTTTTATAAATAAAATTTCCTTGTTTAATACAACCGCGTGTAGCTCAATGGTAGAGCATTCGGCTGTAGATGATATAGTCGCTATATGACGGAGCTGGAATCGGCTTTGAATGATATATAGTCAGCCGCCACCGAAAGTTTTGAAATTATGATTTCAGAGCAGGCTATGGTTGGCAGTTCAAATCTGCCCACGCGGACATTTTATTATTTCACTTGACATATACCCGTAAGCCTTTTTAAATGAAATTTCTTTTGTTTATTATGGAAATTGATAAAAATATTTCAGAACTAATGGAAATAGTTGTGGGAGATGGATGTTTAAATAGGTACAGATCTAAAAACAGAACAGATTATAAATTAATGATTTCGGGTGGGCATGAAGAAACAGATTTTTTTGAAAATCTAAAGATCAAATTAGATAGTGTATTTAATCATAAATCTAAAATTAAAAAGGAAGAAGATGGTTTAGTTTTAGTTTTGAATAGTAAGAAATGTGTTGAATATTTCGAATCTTTAGGGATCCCAGTTGGAAAAAAGGGTAAAAATATTAGAGTTCCTCCTTTTATAATTAAAGATAATTCTTTATCCCCGTCTTTCATAAGAGGATTATGTGATACGGATTTTTGTGTGTCTTTTAAAAAAGGTGGCAGAAAAAATAATTCATATCCAAGAATATCTTGGTCTTCCATATCAAAAAATCTTGTCACTGATGTATTTAACATCTTAACTTCAATGGGTATTAAAAGTTTTATGTACAAGAGAGAAATGGAAACCAACTTTAAAAAGGATCATATTATCTATTGTTTAGATATTAATGGGAATAAGAATTTAGAGTTGTGGATGGAAAAAATCGGGTTTAATAACAAAAAACATTTATCCAAAATAGAGGTATGGAGGGAATTAGGATACTGCCCACCACATACTACCTATAAGGAAAGATTGAAAATATTAGAACAATAATTTTATAAACAAATTATTTCAGAATTATCTTATGCCCTGGTGGTGCAGCCCGGTCTAGCACACGGCCCTGTCGAGGCCGCAACCCGAGTTCAAATCTCGGCCAGGGCGA
>CAYIWL010000067.1:0-4621 GCA_964367085.1 Candidatus Woesearchaeota archaeon | reverse complement strand
AAACTCAGATCAAGGAATAGCAGTCTACACTCCAGCTAATCAAGACGGTCTTCGCGGGGTCTATCGTAATAGGGCTAATTGGCTCTACGCCAGGGACGATGATTTGCTCAGCTCGAATGAGGCTGGTCGGGTAAATTTTGCCCGAAGGGCGCGCTGAAAAAATTAAGATATTAAAAGATGCAAAATCAAAATTTATATCAGGAAATCGAAGAAATTGTTCAGAAAGAGGTATACAGGGGAGCATTTCAAGGAGAAGTTAAATTAGATGAAAGCGCAGAAATCCCTCCATTTGAAGCGCATATCGAGCTACCAAAATTAGAGAAAATAAAGATCTCTTACAATCCAGAATATGCAGAGCAAAACCCAGAGAAAGCAAAAACAATTGCAAGGGATGTATCAAGGCACGAAATAAACCACAGAAAATATCAAGGCTTCAATGGCTGTCCAAGAAATATCGATCTTCACACAGAAAAAATAGTAGAACCAATAGCGGAAGTTTTAAAGGAAAAAAGCTACGGTAAAGCAGACTTTCATTACACTGCAAACGCATTGGAAGATACAATCTTGCATGATGATCTAAATTCACAATTCTGCTTGGATGGGGTTTCAAATTTCTTTGAAGAAGTTGGAAAAATCTCGAGAACATTCACTCCATTTTATGAAGCCCATGTAAAGTTAAATCTCTTTTTGTGGGGAAATAAAAAGCAAAAAAGAAGTCTAGGAAGATATTATGCAAAGGATGAAAAGAAAGAAAAAGAAATTGCAGAGGTAATAAAAACTTTCTTGGAAAAAACAGGAATGAAAGGATTAAGCAGAGAGCAAAAAAGGAATTTCTTGAACAATGAGGAAAATTGGCCTTTAATCTCAAAAGTATATGCAGAAGAATTTTCAAAATTAATGCAGCCAAACTATGCAATGTCGTTATTCAACCATTCAGGAGAAGGAACAAGAGGAATTCCAAAAGAAGCAGGCAAAGAAGGAAATCCATTTGATCATGAAATGGAAACTCCCTTATACAAAAAGAAAAGGATGCAGAAAGCACATTCAAATAATGAAGCAATTCCAGCATGGCTTGATCAATTTGAGGCATTAGATTTAATTTATGAAAGCTTAGCACAAAAATTAAATGTCAAAGCAGAGACATATACAAAAAGTTCAGATATGCCGATAATGCACTATGGAAAAAGGCCTTTTGACCCAGAAAGAGATAATTTAAAGCATGTTGTTTTCGGGTTTAATGAAGAAGGAAAATTGGAATTAAAAAAGAAAAGATGGCACGAATCTATTCCTTTAGAGTATAAAGTCAACCCAAGAGGATTTCCAGAGATGAGGCTTGGATTCTTAGATACTTCAGGAAGCATGCAGCAAAGCCCTCAAGAAGATGACAACATAGGAAGAGCTAATACCATTCCATGGGGGGACAACAGCAAATACCACTATGCACTGCTTGGCTGGTATGGATTATTAGAATACTTAAAGCAAAATCATCTGTTAAAGCAGACTAACATCTCTTTGGCAAATTTCGGAAGTACAACTAAATTAGCTGCAGGATTAGCCGAATCAAAAAGGCTTGCATTAAACCCTCAGTTCAGCAATCAGACAAGAATAGAAAAAAGCAAAGTTAAGGATTTGTTCAGTAAAAGAGATATGCTGTTATTCACAATCTCCGATGGTCAAATACAAAATTGGGATGATATTAGAGAAGATTTCATAGCAGGAGCAAAGCAGCAGAAATATTTCCATTTGCAGATCGGAGATGAAAATGAAACTACTGAAGACTTGAGAAAAGCAGGGCTGCACGTTACACCAATTAAAAATGCAAATGATATCGCTTCAACAGTTATTGATTTAACTGATAAATTATACAGAGGATAAAATGAACTTAAACACAATCGGCAACGGAAAGAGAATCTCAAGATACGATCCAGACTTAGCTAGAAAAGCAGCGGAAGAATACGAGCAAGAAAAAAGAAGAAAGAAATTACAAGATAAATTAAAGGGAAAAAAGCAAGAGCAGGAAATTCCAAGAACCACCACTCCAACGCAAATCCAAAATGGAATGCAGGAGTTAATCTACAATGATTTAGGAAAAGAAATCCTAAGAATCCATAATGAAAAGTTCAAAGGAAAAAGCAAAATAGAAGACTTAACTCAATATCAAGATGCTCAGCCAATCTCTTTTAGCAATGTTCCAAGAGCACTAAGCTATAATACTTATTTATTGCAAAACTACAACTCAGGATTATTATCTCCGGAAGAAGTAATCCAAAATTGGAATAATATACCAAACAAAGAAAATACTTACTCAGACACTAACTCAATAGCTATTTACACAAATCAAGGGCCAAATGAAGAGAGAAGAAAAGAAGTCCTAAGGCTAATAGGAAAATCCTCAATCAGGATTCCTTATATAGTCTATAATTTAGGAGTAGAGCCAGCAGGCAACGAGCAAGGATTTATCTTCACAGGCTCAGACTTCCTGCATTATGAAGAAGCTCCCTTCTTAAGGCAGGATGGAAAGCTATCTTACGATGGAAATAAATTAGTAAACTCAGATCAAGGAATAGCAGTCTACACTCCAGCTAATCAAGACGGTCTTCGCAGGGTCTATCGTGTTAGGGCTTATTGGCTCGGCGCCTGGGACGATGGTTTGCTCAACTCGGATGAGGCTGGTCGGGTAAATTTTGCCCGAAGGGCGCGCAAAAATTTTTAGTAAACTATTTTAACATCCTATCGTTTCTTAATTCGTCCCAGCTTTGCTATATGGAGATTTACTCCCAAGTAAATCAATGAAGTAGGCAACATGGACTACATGCTTGTCTATAACTTCAGCTTGTTTGACTTGCTGTATGAAATGCAACAGCAATAGCTAGTAGCTGTGAAAGACGTGTGGGAAGCTCTTTTGCGAATGCTAAAGTTGTGGTGAAAATTAAAATTATAGAGAAGCTACTTTCCGGTCTTCGCAGGGTCTATCGTAATAGGGCTAATAGGCTCAACGCCAGGAACGATGATTTGCTCAACTCGAAATTTTCACAAAAAGAAAACGAGACTGAGGCTGGTCGAATAGTTCATGTATGCTGGTACATTTTTTTAACATGAAATCATATAAGAATCTATATCCAAAATTTTACTCTTACAAAAATTTAGAATTGGCTTTCAAAAAAGCAAGAAGAAGTAAAAGCTTCATGCCATATATCATAAAGTTTGAGAAAAGACTTGATAAAGAATTAAAGAAATTGCAAGATGAATTAAAAAAATTTTCTTACAATCCAAAACCCCTAAAAAAATTTATCATAAGAGATCCGAAAACAAGAACAATCCACTCATCAGCTTTCAGAGATAGGGTTGTGCATCATGCCCTTGTCAATGTATTAGAGCCGATTTTTGATCCTGCTTTTATTCATGATTCTTATGCTTCAAGGAAAAATAAAGGAACTTTAAAAGCAGTACAAAGATTTGATTACTTTAAAAGAAAAATAAGTGTCAACGGTGAATTAATAGAAAATGCAAAGAATAACAATTTAGTCAAAGGCTACTGCTTAAAAGCAGACATTAAGCACTATTTCCAAACAGTCGACCATGAAATTCTTCTAAACCTCATAAAAAGAAAAATAAACGATTCAAGAATGATTTGGCTGATTAAAAAAATACTCGGAAACTATGAGAGAGAGACAGACGCGAGATGCGGTATGCCATTAGGAAACCTAACTTCACAATTCTTCGCCAATGTTTATCTTAACAAGATAGACCAATTCGTAAAACATAAATTAAAAGCAGAATATTACATTAGATACGTTGATGATTTTGTAGTTTTGCATCATTCTCAGAATACACTTAAGCGTTATAAGGTAGAAATTGATAATTTTCTAAAGAAAGAGTTGAAATTAGAATTACATCCCAACAAGTGCAATATTTTTCCTATAAGAACAGGGATTAATTTTCTTGGTTACAGGATATTTTATCATTATAAATTGTTAAGAGAGAGTAATCTAAGAAAATTCTGTAGAAATTTTGAGAACAAAATAAATCATTATGAAATAGGAAGATTATCTTATGAATCTTTATGGAGCAGCTTGGAAGGGTGGTTTGGATATGCAATGTGGGCAAATACCTACATTTTGAGAAGAAAGATTATCAAACAAGTCAGAGATTTGGAGCAATAATTTAACTCTCTAAAATTAGAGACAGGTCTAAAAATATCTATCTGCATTTTTCATAGTTATTTTAGTATCCTCCAAGGTCAAATTCAGTTTCACATTATATTCTTCTAATAAATCTAAGAATTCACTCAGACCTAATCCAGCTAATTTAGCACTCAACCCCAAACTTATCTTTTTTTTCTTATACAAGTTTATGGCTTTCATTTTCCTTCCCTCTTCCAAAAGGTCTCTTACTATTTCGGATCTATTTTCATGCAACAATTTCCCAAAATAATCAATCTCCTTAAGCTCTCCTATCCTCACTGAAATATTTTCCATTTTATCCTACCTCCCTTCTAAAAAATTTATATATTTCTTCGGAATATCTTCCATATCCAAATAATCTCTCCAATTTTTCAAGCGCTTCGGATTTGCATCAACAACAATCAGCATCTATCCCAACCCGTGCCTTTTTGCAATGC
>CAYIWL010000066.1:0-4754 GCA_964367085.1 Candidatus Woesearchaeota archaeon | reverse complement strand
AGACGTGTGCTCTTCCGATCTCAATTATTGTCCTAGCAATAGAATCAACTTTCCTGAATGCATAATTTGTCAAATCCAAGGGAAGATTAGTATATCTCTTTTGTCTGCTAACTGCCATGAATTTATAGAAATTTACCTTTCTCATTAGTTTTAATATTTGTTTTTCAGTAATATTGCTCATATTATAGATCAAACTATTGTATTTATCTAAATTTGTCCAATCTTCAAGTGTAAATTCTTTCATTCCAAGTTTAACTGCCTCATAATACCAAGGAGTATCTGGTCTTGGAGTATAAAAATAAGTCCAAATATTAGCTCTAGGATTTACTTTATATATCCATTTGATCAATTTAACAGTTTCTCTAGCATCTTCTATAGTTTCAGTGGGAACGCCAAACATAAACCCTCCTTTCACAGGCATATCCAAATTAGTCAAAGTAACAACAGCTTCCTTAATGTCTTTTACAGTAGCTCCTTTATGCATAACTTTCAAAATCCTATCACTCCCACTCTCAATGCCATTTCTGATAGTAACACATCCAGCTTCCTTCATTTCTCTAACAAGATTTTCTTTCATAGAAGTCACTCTCGCTTCGCATCCCCATTTAATCTTCAACCCGTCTTCTTTCACAAGCCTACAAAATTCTAAGACTCTTTTTGGATTGTTCATAAAGTTATCATCGAGAAACCAAAATCCGTCTATATTATATTTCTCATTCATGTATTTGAGATCATTAAAAACTCTTTGAGCAGATTGTCCTCTAAAATTTTTATCATGAAAACAGAATTGGCATTCAAAAGTGCAACCCCTGGAACTGTACCAATTCAAGCTTCTTTTCGCTTCTGCAGGTAGAGAGATATAATCCGGATATTTCCCCATATCAAAAGATTCTAAATCTGGAAATGGTAGTGTATCTAAATCCTCTATCATTACAGGAGGATTAATTTTAATACCTTCTTTTGACCTGTATCCGACACCTTTGATCTTTTCTATTTTTTCTTTGCCTTCGAAATACTGCATTAGTTGAACAATAGATTCTTCAGTATCGCCATAAACAAAGTAATCTGCTTCGCTTTCTTTTAAAATTCTTTCAGGCATTGCTAAAACCAAAGGACCCCCAACAATAATCGTTTTATCCCCAATAGATTTAAGCTCTTTAATTTTGTTTAAAGTGTAGGACAACGATTTTCCTGCAAACAAAGAAAATAAGATATATCTATAATTAGATATTTCCTTCTCCAAACTTGGATTCATATCCAAATCTAGAACCTTGACTTTGTATCCTTCTCTTTTCAAGGCTCCTGAAATCATAGCAAGCCCGAGAGGAAAGATTGTATGTGCATCAAAGTTCTGCCCAATACGGCACACAATGCATATCTCCTCTTTATTCTTATTCAACCTAGATGCCATATCTTATCAGCGACCAATAATTTTTTATTTAAACTTTTCTATTTAAATGTTAGTAATACCCCCGCAAACCTTTTTAAACATTTCCTCTAAAATATGAACATGATATCCAAGGCAATTACTACATCGGAAATATTATTGACTATATTCCTAGGTACGTGGTCTATATTAGGAGCTTTAACTTACACTTATGATTTTTTATTTAACAAGAATTTAATAAAATACGAAACCACAACTTATCCTGTTGAGAAAAGAGAAATGAAAAGTAAAAAGATAAAAGATTTAAGAGAGATTTGTCAAGTACCAAAAAGGGGATATGGTAAATTTAGCGTTAGGTTGAAAATCTATCGTTTTTTTTCTATCTATGTTACTCGACTTCTAATCTCAACACCAGTTACAGCAAATCATGTGACAGTTTTTACAATGTTAGTTGCATTAATCTCTGCAACACTATTTGGATTTGGTAGTTATCTCCACTCCATTATAGCCGCACTAATTTTGTTATCCATAGAAATTTGGGACTCGGTAGATGGAGAAATTGCTAGATATAAAGGATTAAGCTCTTTAAAGGGTGTTTATATAGATGGAGTAGCCCATACTATATTTACCCCAGCAATATTTGCAGGAATCACAATTGGAGTATTCATAACAACAAATAAACTACATTTCTTAATCTTTGGAATCTCTGCAATAGCCTTCTCAGCCTTAATTCCGGTCCTACAAGGCACAAAAGACAGCAAATTCTTGTACAAATTAATTGCTTTCTCAAAAGGCAACAATCTTATTGATCTTCCTCCTAAGAACGAAAATTCAGCAGAAAAAACAACTCACTCAGAAAACATTCTAAAAACATTGTTCAAAAGAGGATATAATTTTTTAAAGTTTACTTTCCTGAAATATATAATTGCTTTAGCAGCAATTTTTGGTTTTCTGCATTTCCTAGTCGTAGTTTTTGGAATAATTTACCCGTTATTGTGGTTGTTATTTTTTATAAAAGAAGCAAACAGCGGAACAGATAATTTAAATCATTTAGTTGAACCTTACAGGCCAAAATGAAACCAAAAGTTTTTTTTGTAAAGAACAGGTTAGTGGATTACACAATACCTTGGTTTAAAGAAATAAATAAGTCAGTAGACCTCACATTAATTTATACTCAGGATAAAAAAAATCAAGACATTGAAGGTTTAAAAATAATCTATTTGTCACATTTTAAATTGTTTAGGAAATACAGCATATCTTTCTCCCTGATAAAAAAATTGCTATCAGAGGAATATGATATAGTGGTCTCATCAGATCCACATACCTTCGAAACGATCATTGCTTTTATAATTTCAAAAATAAAAAGAAAAAAATATCTGTTATGGAATGAAACATTTGAATGGCCAAGGTCTTTCAAAAGCAAGTTTATTAATCCATTCGTTAATTACATAATTAGAAATGCTGATGCAACAATGGCGGTTGGGACAAAATCAGAAGAATATTTAGCTAAAAGAAAAGCAAAGAAAATATTTATAACTCCTTATACCTCTCTAACGTTTTCAGTAAAAAACAATTTCAATTTCTTTAGCATACCAAAAAACAAGCAAGTCATACTTTACTTTGGTAGATTAGTACGATACAAAGGATTAGATTATCTCATAAATGCATTTGCAGAATTAGAAAGAAATAGAAATGATGTTTTCTTATTAATTGGAAGCAATGGAGGGCCGTTTAAGCAAGAGATACAAAATTTGATTTCAAAACTGGAAATTAAAAATTATAAACTTGTAGATCCAAAGACAGATGAAGAGAAAAGTTTTATGTACAATTCAGCAGATATTTTTGTTCTTCCATCTACATTTAGAGATTATGATGCAGATTGTTGGGGTCTAGTTTTGAACGAGGCAATGGCACTAGGAAAGCCAGTAATCTCAACCGATGCTACCGGATCTGCTCATGATCTAATCAAAAATGGTATCAACGGCTATATGGTTCAGCAAAAAAATTCAGAAGAATTATATCGAGCTTTAAATAAAATATTATCTGACAAAAAGTTAAAAGAAAAGATGGGAAAAGAATCCCAAAAGATTATAGAAAAAAATTTTACTTATGAAAAAATGGCACAAGGTTTTGTAGATGCAGTAAATTACGCTATCTCTTCTTGAACACTAAAGTTATCCCAGAATAAATACTAAACCCAAACACAACATCAAGAAATAATTTTAGTGGATTTATTCTCATATGATGCTTTATTATTTTGATTAGAGAAAAATTAAATTCTTTTCCAGCTCTTTCTAAAGCTCTAATACTATAAGGTCTAACGTGAGTGGGATCATCCCAAATATCTCTTAGCGCATATAACTCTTTAGCATTTAGAGTAGATATGATCAGTAATCCATCTTTCTTCAGCAAGTCAAAGCTTTTTTGAAAAAATTCGTTCAGCAAGGTTAGATTCATATGCTCAACAACCTGATTTGCAACAACATAATCGAATTCTCCCTTTATTTCATTTAGAGAATTAAAAATCTTATATCCCTTTTTCTTTCCTATTTCAATATACCTTTCATCAATATCGTATC
Organism: Candidatus Woesearchaeota archaeon; assembly: GCA_964367085.1. Taxonomy (GTDB): domain Archaea; phylum Nanobdellota; class Nanobdellia; order SCGC-AAA011-G17; family ARS1403; genus JACPIN01. The sequence goes on along the minus strand of CAYIWL010000066.1, from coordinate 788 downwards.
CAAAAACATCTAGTCTCCTATTTTTTAAAGAATCAAAAAAACTGCAGTCCCCACATCCAAAATCTAAAACCTTATTTCCCTCCCTAATTAGTTTTCCGACTCTTTCATGATCGCTCATCAATCCAAATAATCTTTTCTTTATCTTACTATTGCAAAAATGTTTATCATAAGAGTAATTTCCAGTACTTATTGTTTTAGGCATTCTTCTACCCTCCTGGCAATAACATCAGCATCGTATTTTTTTTTAGCCTCTTCACTCCACCCTCTTGCTTTTCTTTCCCTTAACTTGTCATCTTCAATCAGTTCCTTAATCCTCTTTTTCCACTCGTCCAAATCATAAGGATCAATCAAGTCTTTCATTACATCTTTACTTCCGCCAGAACTTGAAGAAAGAACAAACTTCTCCATAGCAGCAGCTTCCAACAATATTCCTGATAAAGGCTCCTGCCAGATGCTCGGTAATAAAATTAAATCCGAGGCAGCATAAACATCTACCATCTCTTCATACTTCAACTTTCCGGCTAACACAACACCATCAATATTTTTTTGTTTAATTTCATCATACAAAACTCCATCACCAACAATAAGAAAACTAATGTTTTCATTTAAAATATCGGGCATTATTTTTACCATGTTCATGATTCCTTTTGGAGGGGTTAAATTCCCAATAAAAGTAATCACTTTTTTCCTTAAGTTATATCTAGATTGGATGATGTTTCCGCTACCATTACTAATTTTGCTAAAGTCTCTTAATATTGGCATAACAATCACATTTGTTTTAATTCCAT
>CAYIWL010000065.1:0-4757 GCA_964367085.1 Candidatus Woesearchaeota archaeon | reverse complement strand
CTTAGATACGGCCCTCTGGAGGCTGTGACCCAGGTTCGAATCCTGGCGGGGCTATCGGGCTCGTGGTCTAGTGGCTATGAGTTAACTAGCAAACACTGCTCTCACTCAGCAGAGATCGTCGGTTCAAATCCGACCGAGCCCATTGCGTTAGTAGTTGAATGGCACAACGTGGCCTTCCCAAGAAACTTTTAAAAAAAGTTTCATCAAAAAATGGAAAAAGGCTAAGATCGGGGTTCAATTCCCCGCTAGCGCATTTTCAAAAAGTTTTAAATAGTCGCTCCAATTAATTACTTGATGCCAAAAAAAGTAGATGTATCAAGTGAAGTTCTAAAAGACATGTATGAAAAACAGGAATTAACCTCTTTTCAGATAGCAGAAAAAATCGGGTGTTGTCAAGCAACAATTTGGAAAAGACTAAAAGAGTTCAAAATAAAACCAAGGCTACCAGGGGTTAAAAGAGTAGATATATCGAAAAAAGAATTATCTAATCTGTACCTAAAGAAAAAATTTTCTACATGGAAAATAGAAAGAAAAACAGGTATCCCTAGGAGTACAATTCACAGAAAGTTGAGAGAATTTAAAATAGAGAGTAGGGATTTAGCAACTGCTAACACAATCTATCCAAAAAAAGACTTTAGTGGAAATTTAAATGAAAAATATTATTTAATCGGTTTTAGAATTGGAGATTTAAGAGTAAGAAAAAAGTATAACAACAGCAAAACAATATGTGTGGCCTGTGGAACAACAATAAAAGAACAAGTAGACTTAATAAGGGGCCTCTTTGAAAAATACGGAAGAGTATGGTTTAAAAAGAACAAAGAAAAAACAAATATAGAAGCATATTTAAACGAATCTTTCAATTTCTTGTTAAGTAAATCGCCACCAATAAAATTATTAAAAGCAGAAAAAAAGTTTTTCCCATTTTTAGCTGGATTTATAGATGCAGAAGGTAGCATAGGTATTTATAACAAAAGAGCGAGATTCAGTCTGGGAAACTATGACTGGAAGTTATTATTCTTCATTCATAAAAAATTGAATGATTATGGAATAAAGTGCAACAAGCCTTTTTCAGATAAGAGAAAAGGAAAACTTAATAACGAAGGGTATAAGTATAATGAGAATTACTGGCATTTAAGAGTGGAGCAAAAAAATTATTTGCTAAAACTATTAAATAAAATAAAGCCACATATAAAGCATGAGAAAAAGATAAAAAGTCTAGAAAAAGCTATTATTAATATAAAAGATAGAAATGGAATATGAAAAACAAAAAAACATTTTATGTCACCACCCCAATTTATTATATAAACTCGAGACCGACAATTGGTAGCGCGTACACAACAATAGCAGCAGACATTATAGCAAGATGGAACAGGTTAAGCTTAACAGACACATTTTTCTTAACAGGCCTTGATGAAAATTCTTCTAAAACAGTTAAGGCAGCCAAAGAAAAAGGGTATCAAGATATCCAAAAGTATGCAGATGATATGGCTAAAGAGTGGATTGATGTGTGGAAAAAGTTAAACATAGATTATGACGGATTTATAAGGACCACGTCTCAGAAACACAAAAAAATTGCACAAGATTTTTTTACAAAGTCCTATAAAAAAGGGGATATCTATTTTGGAGATTACGAAGGCTTATACTGTTATGGTTGTGAGGAATTCAAAAGAGAAACAGATTTAGTTAAAGGGTTATGCCCTTATCACCAAACGGAGCCATCTAAAGTCAAAGAAAAAAATTATTTTTTCAAATTATCTAAATACACAAAAAAATTGCTTAGCTTGGTTAATAAAAGAGATTTTATAATGCCAAAGAATAGGAGAAACGAAATTATAACTTTTGTTAAATCGGGTTTAAACGACATCAGTATTTCTAGGCCAAACAATGGATGGGGAATAGAAGTTCCCTTTGATAAATCTCAAAACCTGTGGGTATGGTTTGATGCATTATATAACTATAAATCGGGGGTAGACAAAAAATACTGGAAAGGAACAGTTATTCATCTTGTTGGAAAAGATATTCAAAAGTTTCATGCTGTAACTTGGCCTGCAATGCTATTAAGTACTGGAGAATCGCTACCAACAACAATTTTTTCACATGGTTTCTTCACTGTAAATGGCCAAAAGATTAGTAAAAGTCTCGGAAATGCTATAGACCCAACATATTTTGCAAATAAATACGGAGTAGACACATTAAGATTTTATCTAATTCGCGAAATTCCTTTCGGTCAAGACGGCGATTTCTCAGAAGAATCATTAAAGGCTCGTCATAATAATGAACTGGCAAATGATTTAGGAAATCTAGTTTCTAGAGTTTTAACATTAGTAGACAATAATTTTAAAAATGGATTAAAAAAATCTCCTTTGGATAAAAAATTAATCTCTAAATTGAATATAAAAAATATAGATTCTCATATGCAAAAATTGGAATTGCAGCAAGCTCTAAATGAAACATGGAAATTCATCAACGAATGCAACAAGCATATTAATGATGAAAAACCATGGGAATTAAAAGGCAAAGAATTAGAAAAGCATCTTTATACTTTAACTGAATCAGTAAGGGTAATTGCTATACTAGTTTCTCCATTCATGCCTGAAGCCTCTGAAAAAATAAACAAGCAGCTGAATGTCAAGTCAGGAAAATTAAAGGACTGCAAGTTGGGGTTAATGAAAGGATATAAAATTAAAAAAGGAGAAATTTTATTTAGAAAAATAGAGCAGGAAGAACCCCCGAAGAATTCAGTCGAATTAAAAGAAGAGATTGGTTTTGAGGACTTTGATTTTAGAGTTGCAGAAATTAAAGGAGTAAAAGATCATCCTAATGCTGACAAGCTTTATATTTTATTACTTGATGTCGGAAAGGAAAATGCTGATGATGTGCAGATTATTTCAGGGATTAAGGATTACTACGAAAAACAAGATCTAATTGGAAAGAAAATAATTTTATTAAAGAATTTAAAGAAAGCAGTTATCCGGGGAGTTGAAAGCCAGGGGATGCTGCTGGCCGTTTCCGACGGCAAAAAATTATCTCTGCTCACTGCGCCTAAAAGCAGGAACGGAGAGCGGATTTTTATCGATTTGAGAGAGAAAGCAAAAAACGTTGTTGAAATAAAAGACTTTGAAAGATTAAATCTCCTCTCTAAAAATGGGAAAATTATTTATACTAATAAATATTTAAGAACCGAAAAAGAGGAAGTAGTATTAGATAAAAAAATGAAAGATAATTTGAAGGTGAGCTGATGGGGAAATCTCATTCAATGGAACTGCCAGGAAACCTAAGAGGATACAAGCTTAAAAAAGTACATCAAAGTTTCTTCACAAGGTTAATCCTATGGATAATAATTATATTAGCCATACTCTACTTCGTAAACAAGCAGATTATCTTTGATTTATTGGATTTCTTAAAAAATCTATTTTTCTAATTTTTTCTAAATTAAATCTTGTCGATGATTCTAGCTTGGTACAGAGTAGCAATAACTTGGATAATCCCCATAGTCACAAAGAGAGCTGTAAAAGAATACTTTGCAACAATTATTCCGCCAATAACTATTGCTATTCCTGTTGCTATATTTGCCTGGCCGACAGCAAGCCCCCAACTATAGGCTGTGCTTTTTTTATCTTCATATTTTGAATACAAGGAATTCCATGAAGGAGTAGAAAGAGCAGTTGCTATTCCAAGTCCAGCTTGAACAATGAACAGATGAAGCGGTTCTCTGACAAACAAATAGCCGAAGGTGAATACTGCATTTAGACCAAACCCAAAAGTTACAAGTTTCTCATGATTTCCTTTCTTATCAGATAATCTTCCTATTAAAATAATTAAAAGTCCTGTAGTGATAAGGTAAATCGCCCACGCAGAAGATATGTCTAATATGCTCCCGCCAATCCTTCCAGCAAAGACTGCAAAAAGCGGACCTAGCATCCCCTCTCCCAAAAACCAAAGATTGTTACCGTAGCGAAGAATTTTGGATTTTCGTTTAGACATAATCAAACAAATATTTTTTAATATATAAATCTATTTTAAAATAAAAAGTTAATACCCGCCGAAAGAATCAAGTTTTATCTTCTTCACATTGAATTCTTTCTTCAGCATTTCATTAATCTCTTTAACCATCTTAGGAGGCCCGGCTATATACCAAGCTTTTTTCTCAGGATCTTTAACATGTTTTCTTATAAACTCTTCATCAATTCTTCCTTTCTCCCCATCAAAATCTTCCTGTTCTGTCATCGAATAAATTATTTTCAGATTAGTATCTTTTTTCTCAAGCAAATCCAGCTCGTTTTTGAATGCTGTTCTATTCTCTGATTTGTTTGAATAAAGTAAAATTACTTTCGTTTGAAGTTTTTTGAAGTTTAGATAGCGCAATATCCCAATAAAAGGGGTAATTCCAATCCCTCCAGCGATGAATGCTATATCTTTTTCAGAATTCTCATATTTAAATACTCCATAAGGCCCAGATAAAATCAATTCATCTCCAATTTTTTTCTTGTCAAGTGTTTGTTTCCATTTGCTCTGATCTCGAATTATTGTAGCAAACTCAATTATCTTTTCATGCGGGGAAGAAACAAGAGAAAACGGCTTTCCATTATCAGCAGATATTTCAATAAATCCATGCTGACCTGGCTCGTATTCAAATCCTTTTGGCTTTTCAAGAATAAAAGATTTAGTGTAATCAGCAACTTTTTTGATTTCTTTTATTCTTACTTTGCAGTTTTCCCTCACCATATTCTAAAAAGTTTGATTAATAAGTTATAAGT
>CAYIWL010000064.1:0-4896 GCA_964367085.1 Candidatus Woesearchaeota archaeon | reverse complement strand
ACTTGTTCAAGAGAGATGTTCTAAGCCTCGATGAGAAATACTATTTAGATACTTTAAGATTAGCGGCCAGCGAGGCATTGAATTTGAGCGTTAATATTGGATATGTAACAGAAGATAATATTGAATTATTCTTCAGAAAAGCAGAAAGAGAGGCAAAGGCACTTGAGAACATTATTCATAAAGATGTAGATGAATTAAAGAGGAATTTAGCTACTGCGGATAAAGAGGCTGAAAAAATTTTAGAAAAAGCTTTGGAGAGACAATGAAAAAAGTTCTTAATTTAACTTCACTTGCCATGTACCTGCGCATAATTTATAAATGAGAATATTTGATGATGGATCATGACATACAAGAAATTTCATATTTGGGATTTTCCAGAAGATAAGGTTAGAGTTTTGTTAGATGGTAATACAAATTCGGAATTTTGGGATAATTGCATCGATAAATTTGGTTCCATTGAAATAATATCTGATTATATAGGCGTCTCAAGTACGACTATTTTGGATTGGAAAAAAGGTAATCGATATATTACTTTGTTGTTTCTGAAAAAACTTGTAAAAAAATCTGACTTTACTTTCAAAGAAATTGAACAAAAAATTATTTCATATAGGGGAGGGGGGATAGTAAGCCTATAATGCATCCCAAACTTCCTATTGAAGAATCTCCTGAACTGTTTTCAATAATTACTCATTTTGTATGTGATGGATGTATCTCTAGTGAAAGAGTTCCAATGTATATTAACTCTAACGAAGACTTATTAGAGAATTTTGTTGATTTAGTGAAGAAAGTTTTTGGTGATGTTCCAATTTCTAAAAGGAAAATGAGGGATAAAACAAAGAATTATGTTCTTCCTAGAACTATCTCTGACATTATACTTAGACTTTATAATATTCCTTTTGATAGTAAAAACTCGAGACTCCCTAAAAAGATTTTTGAACTTCCTGATAAATTTGGCTGTTCGGTAATTAGATCTGTTGTAGATGATGAAGGATGTGTTAAAGATGATGGTATAATTATAAGTATGAAAAATAAAAAGTTAGTATCTCAAATTAGGAATTTAGTGAAAAAGACTCTAGGAGAAGATTCTGTCGGTAAATTAGGATCTAGAAAAGGAGAGTTGTGGAGTTTTAGAATACGATCAAATTGTATGAGCGATTTTTCTGAGAAAATAAAACTTATACATCCTTTAAAGAGAAAAGATGTTGAATATCATGTTAGAAAACAAAAATTTAGAGAAATTGGAAAAGGAGAATTCATATGGGAGACCAAACTTCAAATATTAAAAATTTTAAAAAATAAAGAAAGCGATGTTAAGAATTTGTCTTATAAACTTTTAATAAATACTTCAAACATAGGTGTACATTTGAATAAACTTTCTGAAATTGGCTATGTTAGGAAAATAAGGACTAATGGATATTCTCCTATATGGGGTATAACCGAGAAAGGATCTGATTTCCTTAAGAAATGGGGAGTTGGACATGGAAAAGAATCTGTTGTAATTCCTAATTGGCATAAACTATTTGAGATTAAGAATAGACCATGCAGAATACTTTTGAATAATTATATGAGAAAAAGATTATTTTGGATGCTAGGAAGGACATTAGGCAGTCAATCTAAAATTTCTAATCACTTTTCAGTCCATAGAAATACTGTTTGTTTTTGGAAGAATGGAAACACTTTAATACCCTTAAAATCGCTAAATCAAATTCTCATGTTCCTTGGGAATGGGAATATCGACCTCGTTGACGATGTGTATGAGCATATAACTGAAGTGAGATCGATTAATGGTATATTTACATGGTATAGGAGGTAAACAATGGAACTTGTATATGTTGCTCTTCTCTTGCATAAAGCAGGAAAGGAAATAAATGAAGGAAGTATAAAGAAAATAGCTGAAGCAGCCGGTATTAAAGTAGAAGATGCAAAGATAAAAGCTTTAGTTGCAAATCTAGAAGGAGTGAACATTGAAGATGCTATCAAGCAAGCTGCTGTTGCACCTATTGTTGCTAGTGCTGCCGGAAGCGAGAAAAAGGCTGCTGAAAAACCAAAAGAAGAGAAAAAGGAAACTGAGCAAGCTGCCGAAGGATTAGCTAGTTTGTTCGGATAAGCAAATAAAATTGGCGCATGCTTAACCAATGATGTTAAAAAATGCCTGATGAAAGAAACAAAATTAATGATAGATTCAAAGAGTTACAGAGAGAGATAGCAGAGCTTAGAAAAAAATTAATTGTAGTCAATAACGAAAAAGAAAATTGGTTTAAGAGGAAAGAAGAGCTGAAAAAAAGCATTGCTGATTCTATTTCTGAAGCTAAAAAGTTAAGAGAAGAGAAAGACAAAATAAATGCGCAAGTAAAATCTCTTAAAGAAAAAAGAAATGAGCAGAATTCTATTACCCTAGAGAAGATAAACAAATTCAAAGAATTAAAAGGAAAAGTCAATTTTAAAGACAAAAAGAAATCTGCTGACGAGATAAAAAATGAGATTGAAAGGGCTGAGAAAAAAATCGAGACAGAAGCTTTAAAATTCTCTGAAGAAAAAAAGTTGATGAAGATTATTGCAAAGCTTAAGCAAGAGTATGAGAAAGCTAAAAGTGAGTCAGTTGTTTTAGACAGCGCCAGCAAAACCGGAAGGGAAATTGAGGAGAGCAAGAAAACTGCCGAGGAGTTTCATAAAAATGTGCAGGAGCTGGCTGAGCAGAGCAAACTAAAGCATGATTCTTATTTAGAAATTTCCAAGAAAATCAAGGATGTTAATGCTGATCAAGAGGCCGCTTTTAATAATTTTTTGAAATTTAAGGAAGAGTTTAACCGGCTGAGCAAAGAAGCTGATGAAAAATTGGAAGAGCTAAGAAACCTTAAAGGCAAACTTGATGAGTTCAAATCCGGCGATAAAAAAGAAAAAGATGAAGATAAGAAAAAACTTCTTGAAAAGAAGGCTGGTGACGTCGAGGAAAAACTTAAGAAAGGTGAGAAGATAACAACTGAGGATTTGATAAAGTTTCAAGGGAGAGTGGATTAATAAAGAGATTTTAACTAAAATACCTGCTCATCATTGAGTCATTCCCATCCATTTTATCTATTCTTTTTGGATCTGTTATCGTCGAATCTTCTATCTTTTTAGGAGTTGCGTAAATTATGATTTTGTCTCCTTCTTTGAACTTGGGCAATGCTGAGGGATGCAAGTATACTGTTGCTGGTTTGCCTGACATGTGATTAAAATTTCTATGTCTTGAATCTGTTACTTCGCATGATAGCTTTGTGAAGCTGCCTCTTGTCGAGGGTTCAAATGAAACTTCTCCTATCTTTGCTTCTAAAATTACTGGTTGTTCTTCATATTGTCTTGTTCTTCTGTTCATGTTTTTTAACCCAGATAAGAGAAATTATTAAAACTATTGCTTGATTTATTTTTAGATTTAGATGGAGCCTTCTTTTTGCAGCTGAGAAATTAGATTCCTTGTTTCTTGCTCTGAAATATTTCTGCCACGAGTTCTGCCGATTACGTCTGTTACTTGGATTGGCTGGCCTGGTCTTTGACTGCGTATTGAAGAAATTATATCTTTTACAACGGATTTATTATTTCCAGGATTTATTCTTGGCTCAAAACCCCTCGGCTCAATTCCTCTGGGTTCAAGACCTCTCGGCTGGGATGAGCTTGATGATGAACCATAAGATGGTGCAGGGCTTTCACTGCTTTCTCCGTCCATCTTTCTCCCCTCTCTTGCCTCACCATAGCTAGACATTGATAATGCAGAGATGTCTATATCTGGAGTGTTTCCTCTTTCTTCTCTGTTGGATAGCATTGGTTTTGGTTTTTGCTCTTGCTGTGTTTGTATTACTTGTGAATATGATATTGGCTTAGTGAGATTTAATTCCATCTGGGAGTTTGGCTCTTCTATTTTTTGTATTTCTAAACTTGGCTTTTTAACCTCTTGCTGTATTTGTTCTTTTAATTCTGGAGCCTTTTCTTGCACTACTTCTCTTTTATACTCTTCTGCAGTTGCTGCTACTGTTTTTTCTCTTCCACTATTGATAGCATTCTCCCTTCTCCTTATTGCATTTTCTATGATTGAGATTGCTTGCTTTAATTCCTCTAGTTTTTCAGTTTCGGTGTTTACGGATATCTCCATTTTCGTTTAAAAATTGATAAGTTATAGTTTAAATAGTTTTGTTTGCTTAAGTAAATATTTCATATCTGAGTATATTGGGATGGATTTTACTTTATAGAGGCCTATTAGGAATATCCAGGTTAGAGCTACTAGCAGAGAGCCGAAGAGAATCCAGAAGACGTCATGGGCTTGCTGGAATGTGTTGAAACTATATTTCTCCAGAATTGTGATTAGTATTAGGATTCTTATCAGATTTATACTGAAGATTATTATTGAACCTAATAGAAACATTTTGATCCTTGTAAGCAGTTTTATATCCTTTGTTAGGACAATTAAAAGGAGCAGTAAGAAATATGCTGAAACTGCCGCGCATGCCTGGCTGAAGCGGATATAATTTTCTGTTGTTATAATATAGGGAGAGATAATAAATGATTGATAGCTTGCTAATTTTAAGAAGAAATAAGATGAGTAAATAGTTGCTGGATAGAATATTTTGGATAGTAAGTTGAATGATATGATGAAAGGGACTAACAGTCTTATGATCAATGATGGGTAATACATATGGATATTTTACCATTATTTATTTAAATACGTACTTGTTTTTAATTGCTATGAAAAGAGGAGTGTTAGTTTTAATCTTGTTAATTGTCTTTACAAACAATGTTTTAGCACAAGAACCCAATCAATGCTTGTTGGTAAATAATGCTAATGTTGAGGAAGCAGCTGAAAGAATCTGGAATACTTTTTCTTCTTTAGGATTGGAAAATGCTTTATCTGCTGTTGATTCTTTA
>CAYIWL010000063.1:0-4917 GCA_964367085.1 Candidatus Woesearchaeota archaeon | reverse complement strand
AAGTATATCTTAGGATTGGAATGCCCTAGGCACTTATGGATTACTTTTAATCAGCATGAAAAGATTAGAAAAGTAACCATGGCTGAAGAGTTTAAGTTCGGTGAAGGAGATAAAGTCGGACAGCTTGCCAAAACCATCTTTCCAGAAGGAATAGACCTTCCAGTAGAGAATTACTCGGAAAACTTACAGCAAACTAAAGAAGCTATGAAGAAAGGCAAACCATTATTTGAGGCAGGATTTGTGTTCGAAAACTGCTTCTCAAGAGCAGATATTCTTGTGCCCGTTGGAAAAGAGTGGGACATCATTGAGGTTAAATCTGGAACAGAAGTAAAGGACATTAATGTTCATGATGTTTCTTTTCAGAAATATGTCTATGAATCCAATGGATTAAAGATAAGAAAATGCTTTTTGATGCATCTCAATAAAGAATACTTTAGAAAAGGAAAATTGGATGCAAAAAAGCTTCTTGTGAAAGAGGATATTACTTCTCAAGTCAATGCAATAAAAGGCATTAAAGACAGAATTGGCAAGATGTTTAAAATAATCTCTTCAGACAAGCCACCAAAAGCAGGTCTTTTAATTGATAAACTGATTAAAGAAGGCAATCACGATTGCTTTACTGAAAATTGTATTGATGATTTGCCTGAGAATCATGTGTTTTGTTTGTATCGTGGTGGAAAGTTATCCTGTGAACTGTTTGAAAATGGAATAATGCACATTAAAGATATTCCATTGCATATCAAATTAAACGGCAAACAGAATATTCAAAGAGAATGTGAAGTTAATAAGAAGATTTACATTGATAAAGAAGGAATAAAGCAGTTTCTTGCAACATTGAAATATCCTATTTACTATCTTGATTTTGAGACTTTTTCAACAGCAATTCCTATGTTTGATGGCTTAAAATCTTACTCGCAAGTTCCTTTTCAGTTTAGTCTGCATATTATTAAGAAAGAAGGCAGTAAGCCAGAACATCATGCTTTCTTGTATAAAGGGAATGGTGATCCACGTGAAGAGTTTGCCATTGCCTTAAAGAAAACGATTGGAGAGAAAGGAACGGTTTTAGTGTACAATCAAAGCTTTGAAATTAGCAGATTAAAGGAGTTAGTAGAAAACTTCCAAGAGCATAAAGAATGGATTGAGAATGTTTTAAAGAGAATTGTTGATTTGCTTGTTCCGTTCAGGGAATTCAGCTATTACAATCCAAAACAGCAAGGCAGTGCTTCTATCAAAGATGTTCTTCCTGCAATAACTGGAAAAAGCTACAAAGGCATGGAAATTGGAGACGGAGGAACAGCCTCTGCTGAATTTTTCAGAGCAACTTATGAAGGTTGTTCTGAACAAGAGAAAAAGAAAGTCAGAGATAATTTATTGAAGTATTGTGAGTTAGATACGTTAGCAGAAGTTATGATTGTTGAGAGGTTGCGGGAACTTATTTGATGCTAAATCTTTCATTTAAGATGCAATTACTTTGTTTCAGACCATAAGGTAGACCTTTTTTATCTTCTTCATCCTTTAAAATAGATAGTATTTTTGGATGATAATAATTGAACGTTTTATCATTCTTTAGAAAAGTATCTATCTTTTTACTAAATTTAGTGCTATTCTTTATATCTTGCAAACTTATTTTGTTAGATTTAAGAAAAATATCAAAAGCCTTATGCAACTTTTTTATCATAAGATTAATAATTTTTGCTTTGTCTTCTATTCTATTAATATAAAATTTTAAATCATCTGTACTCTTACCTTCTATTTTGTAATCTAATTCTTTGTAATAAAGAGATTCGTTAGGTTGTGGTAATAAATAAAATGGTAAAGGTTCTTTTTTATAAGAATTAACCATGGTTTCTATTTCTTCTATCTTAAACTTCAAAGTATTGAGGAGCGATAATTGGTTCTTTTTATGTTCATGCCTATTAATCCTCCAGCCAACATAGAAAACAGCAACTGCAACTAAGATAGATAAGATTTCAAGTTTTGAGGAAGGTTCGATACCTACTTTAAACCAACCCAATATTATTACAATAATTAAAAGTAAATAAACAATAATTTCGAGAAAGATATAACATGACCTATTAGAGCTACACATTTTATTTCAAACTCTCCTCAATAATTTTCTGCTCTTCTTTTGTTATTCCATAAACCTTATAGACTTCTTGATCGATTTCGTCGTCTGTTTTCTGAATTTCTTTCTCTAAACGTGTTTTTTCATCTGTTTGCTTGTCTTTGATTTCGTTTAGGCGTTTGTTTAAAGAGAGTATTTTGTCTACTAATTTTATAATTGATTGTTGTTGTGATTCTGAAGTAATCTTGATTGGCAAATCCTCAATTTCAAAAGTTCTTAATTCTATAAATCCACCCCGCATAGCAGTCGCACCATATTTAATTCTGGTGTAATAAGCAATAATCTTAGAATTTAAGATACTTAGTAAATAATTAATTTTAACTTTATTATCCTTAGAATGAATTACATAAATGGTATTAAGGGGGGTATAGTTATCATTATTTAATATCGTGGCAGTTGGGATAAAACAGATTTTTTTCATAATAATTGCTGGTACATCAATAAGCCATTCTTTTTTTCTTTTAATCTTTTTATTAGTAAGATAAATCCCATATTTAGTAATATCTCTGTTACTAAGAGCAAAACATTCACCAGAATTACTTATTTCTTTGCTCGTTGGTTTGGCTCTGTATATTTCTATTATCCTATCTCCATCTATTTTTGAAATTATTTCCCTTTGTAAGGGACTAATATTAAAGAGGAATGGTTTTTCAGGAATTAATTCTAATTGCTTAATCTCTTGATAAGAGGATTTATCCAATTCAAAAGAATAAGGTGAATATAACTTTATTTTAGAGTTTGCTCTAGGTTTTATTTTTTGTAAAATAATAATATACGGGTAAGTTGAAACATTACCAAAAACACTTAATTGAGAAACATCAACTACCTTTAGTATGGTATAATTTAAAAATAATCTTCTCAGAGGTAATCCGTAGTTAGTTATTGCAAATTTATTCGGTGTAATTAATCCTATATAGCCTCCTTCTTTCACAAGTCTGAGAGCCAATTCATAAAAAAGCACATAAAGATCATATTGTTGATAGGCAGTTTTATAATTATTTTCAAAAAATAATTTCTCTCTTTTAGACAAATTTCTATTATTTACATAAGGCGGATTCCCTATCACAACATCAAATCCTCCATTCTTCATGACATCTTTAAATTCATTTTCCCATTTGAAAGCTCTATCACTTGCGACAGCAGGATCATCAATCAATGAATTTCCAACCTTGATGTTTTCCTGCAATGTTGGCAATCTATGTTTTTTTTCAGCAGTTTTTAATAATAGGTTTAATTGTGCGATTTCTACAGCTTTTGGGTCTAAATCGACACCAAAAATATTTTCTTTTAAAATTTCAACTTTTCTTCCATAGCTTGCGGATGCTCCAGTCAAGTCTAATTTTGTTTGAGATATTTCTCCATTCTTCTTTTTGTCTAACGTAACTAAATAATCAAAAGCTTTCATTAAGAAAGAGCCAGAACCGCAGGCAGGATCTAAAACTTTAATGTTTTTTAAATCAAACTTCTTGTCTTTAGCCAATTCACCAATCGTATTCTTGACAATATAATCAACAACATAAGTAGGCGTATAATATATCCCTTGTTCTTTTCTATGTGCTTTTCCTTCTGTCAAACTCGCTCTTTTCGCAGTTTTCTTTAATATGTGCCCTAAATACTGCTCATAGATATTCCCAAGAACATCGGCATCAATAGCTGAAAAGTCATAATGGACTGTATTATCAGAAGTCTTAAACAATCCATAAATTACTTTCTCAAGAACATCATCATCTATGACAACTTCTTCACAAAGGTGCGGTGTGAATAATTTGCTGTTATAAACATCGTCAATAGTTCTAAAAACATCATTAAGCTTTTTGTAAATTTTTTTATTCAAACTTTCCCTTATCAAAGATTGCAGGATTGGTGCTTCTAACTGCTTATCTTCAAGAGTCCTGATGAAAATTAACCTATCTATGATTCTTTGCACAGCTTCTTCTAAGTCTCCTTCACTAAGATTTCTTGAGGCATTATTCTTAAGAATATTTTTTATCAATAGCTCTCTGAATTTTGTTAAGTCGCTGAGAAGCTGTTTATCCACAGAAATTTTCTTTGCTTTTTTACCCCATTTCTCAGCTTCTTTGTCAATTAATCCTTGTTCTAAGCTTTCTCTTGATAAGAGCCATAATTGTTCAAAATTATCCAAAAACTTATTGCAATTTATTGAAAAGAATTGGTTTTGTAAGTAATTAGCAGATTTCCATTCAGCATTAAAAACTTTTATTCCTTCAAAGTCTGTTAGAATTGCCCATGTTGCGCCTTTATGCCATGCATAGTTTATTGCCTGCTCAGCAAATTCTTTTCTATCCAAATCTTCTCTTAGAGATTTAGCTTCAAGAAACAATTTAGGTATTCCCTCAATCCTAAAAGCATAATCAACTCTTCCTCTTGATATTTTTTCTTCAGCAGTAACTTCATCCCCCTCTTCAACACTCCAGCCTAAAGCACGAAATAATGGAAGAATAAAATCTTTCTTTGTCATCTCTTCATTATAATATTTAACTTTTCCAGATTCTACTAATCTGTTATATTTCTCTACTAACTTTTTTACTTCTTCTCGGGCTTGCTCTTTCGTTATCATTTTTTCTCACTTTTTCTTGGCGTATTCCAATAAGGGCTTTTGCATTTAGGGCAGACTTTTGGCTCTTCGATAGTTGTTTCTCGAGGAACCCATTTATGCCCGCAACGTTCACAAACATAGCCTTCTAATTTAATCTTTCCCATATTGAATAGTTATATTCTCTTTAGTATATAAGTTTTACTATCTTACTAACCGAAAGGTTTAAATACTTAAT
>CAYIWL010000062.1:0-5026 GCA_964367085.1 Candidatus Woesearchaeota archaeon | reverse complement strand
ACCCCTAATGGTTAATGAGAGGAACCCATAGTTAAAAAAGATTTAGGACAGAGCGCCAACACATATCTTCAGTCTCAATCAAATTTTAACCCAGATTGATTTTTTATAAAAGCGCAACATTTTTAATGGAACATTTCAGTTGAATAATTGCGGGTCCGTGGTCTAGCGGCTAAATTTTTCACAATGAAAGATTCCGTACATGACGGCGCCCTTACAAGGCGCAATTCGCAGGTTCGAGTCCTGCCGGACCCAATCAAACATATTTTCCATATTCTTTTAGATATCTTCTAAAAATGTAGAGGACAAAAATTGAATCTACCTTTCTTACTTGAGATCTTTCTAAGGCAGTATAATAACTATCTCTGTTGCTATAAGGAATATTCAGCATAGGATACTTATTTTTACTTAAAACAAAGTTCATCATAATTCTCGAAATTCTTCCATTACCGTCTGAAAAAGGATGCATTGACACAAATTTCAAATGAACTAGTGCTGCTAAAAGAAGGTGGTTTAAATTTTTATTTTTTTTATACCAATCAAAAAAGTCCTTTAATAAAAAATCAAGTTCAGCAGGAACTGGAAATTGTGCTTTACTTCTAGCAACTTTAACTCCATGCTTTCTTATTTTTCCAGCAATGTCTCCTTTAGTGTCTTGAAAAAGCAATTTATGCCAATAAAGTATGATATTTAGATTTAAGTCCTTTTTATACTCTAGCATCTCATTAAAAACTTTTTTGTGGGCTTCAGTTTCCTTTACATCTTCTAACGATTTATTTTTAGGAGTAATTCCGAGCTCTAGTAAGTTGGCAGTATCTTTCAAAGTCAATGTAGATCCTTCTATCCTATTGCTGTCATATGTGAACTTGATGATGAATTGCTCATAGTACTTGTTCACAGCAGATTTAGGCATTAATCCTATTTCCTTAGAAAAATTTTTCTTAATATTATCAAATTTTTTGAAGTAATTTTCTTTAAGAATTTCCAACCAAAACTCTGACATAATCTTGTTTATATCTTTAGGAATATCCTTTCCCAAATATTTCTGCCTCTTAACAACCCTGCTTTTATCCCGAATGCTATGTTCTAAATAAAAATAAATATTTCCTTTTAATTTTCTTTTAACGATTTTCATGAAATTAAGTTATCACTACTTATATATAAATTTAACTAATTTACTAGAAATGTAGGCGTAACCAAAGGGGCGCTCAATAAAATAAGAAGAAAGAATCCAACCTTGGATTATTAATCAACTTCTAAACTTCAAAACCATATTCTCCATACATCGGAGTGAACAAAAATGGTCCTAAAAATTCCAGTTCAAGCCTGCCATTCCTCAACTTTCTTCCTCGGATCATTGTCTGCTCATCTTTGTTGCCAACTGGAGCAATAATAAAACCATCAACATTAAGCTGATTAATAAGTTCCTGCGGAAAATCCATGCAAGCAGCAGTGATAATTATTTTATCAAAAGGTGCTTTCTTCTCCATACCCTTGCTGCCATCGCACTCATGAACTTCAATATTATTTATTCCTGATTTCTTGAAATTTGTCCTAGAGAATTCTACAAGCTCAGGAACAACCTCTGTCGTAATTACAATTCCGTTATTTCCTGTTAGTTCAGCAAGCAGTGCAGCCTGATAACCAGAGCCTGTTCCAACTTCAAATATTTTCTCTCCGGGATTTATTTCCAAAGCAGAGGTCATTATCATCACTGTAGTCGGCTGCGAAATTGTTTTTCCCCTAACTAAAGGAAGAGGAGAATCCTCATAAGCATATTCTTTTAATTTCTCAGAAATGAAATGTTCCCTCTTTACTTTAGCAAACGCAGCTATTTCTTCCTCTGTGAAATCAAAATTCTCTCTCCAAAAACCGATAAGCTGATCTTTTTTCTGTTCAAGCATCATTTTAATTCCTCAATAAAGAATAGCATATTTATATAAATGCAAAACAAATATTTAAACTTATCTCAATAACTTTGAAATGTAAATCCCCCTTCCAGTTCTTTCAATCTCTTTTCTTTTGTACATATTTTTTATGTGCCATTCAATCCTAATTCTCTTAACATTAAGATTTTTAGATATCTCGTTAATAGATAATTCCTTATTCTTTTTGAATAATTCGCTGATCTTCTGATGTATTTCACGTCCTTCTTTGTCCTTTCTCGATTTTTTTCCAGCGCAAATTTCCCACCTCTTAAAAAAATTTTTCCTTTTTTTCCATAAACTATTTTCCTTACCAAATTTTTTTTCAAATTTTATAAGATCATATCCTAAGTTAAAAATCCCTTCCGATAGAATCTTTAATTTGTACATGACATTACCTTCCCCAAAAGAATATCGATTATTTTTATATTTCGTAATCTTAGAGGTTTCATAACCCAAAGATTCACATAAAAGTTTAATAAAATACACAATCTTTTTATCAGACATCCTTATACTTATTCCACTATAATTTTTTGGATCTATATTCCCTTCGTCTTCTATCAAAGAGATTAATAAAGCCAACCTATATTCTTTAGGATAATCAATAACCTTCTCAATTAATTTGTAAGTATCAATCTCATCTCCCTTTAGATTCAATAAAGAGCAAGTTATTTTTCCAAAAAAAGAAGGAATTATCAACTGATTTGTTTCTCTATTAGAAAAATGATAACCTTGAATCTTAGAAGATAATAATTTTTTCAGGGGGGTAGTATCATTTTGAATCCATCTTAACATTACTCTATCATTACGTACATTACCATCCCCAATAAGCACACCAATAATTCTTAGATCGGAAGGACTAAAAATATAAGGAAATTTAATTTTGAAATTAGTAGTTCTATTTGCATCCTTAAATCCAATAATCTGTTTTTCAGCGGATTTTGTACTTATTTTTAAAAGTTTTAAAATTTTAATAAAATTAGATATACGAATAAATGATTTTTCATCATTTAAGAAGTCACCAATAGCTACAGATGTAATACCTATTTTCTTAGAAAATTTATTTATAGAAACATTGGATATAATCTTTTCTTTTATTTCATCTTTAAAGGTTTTATTAATTTTTATAAATCCTTCAATAGAGTCAAAACTTATTTTAAAGTTTAATCCCATACATATATAAGGACTGCCTGATTAATAAAGTTTTCTATAATAACTTAGACATATACACATTATCTCTCTCATATCCCAATTTATACTTGAAATAATTCCTAACCCCCACACCTGATATAACCGCCATCTTATCACATTTCCATTCTTCCTTAGCTATTCTCTCTGCTTCTTTAACTAATTTTTTACCCAATCCTTTGTGTTGTATTTCTCCTTTCTCTCCAATGCCAACTGCAGTTCCATAAACATGCACTTCTCTAATTCCTGCTGATTTTTTAGTTATCTCTTTTCTAAATGATTTGAAAGGTTTTCTTAATCTCAAAAATCCTAAGATCTTATCATTATACTCATAACTCAGAAACACCTCCTTCCCACCGTTAGAATCATAATCAATTCTCTTTAGTTCAATTTTATCCCAATCCACTTTTTCATTCTTAATTTCTCTGCATCTAATACATTCACATTTTTTACCATTTTTTACCATCAATCGATGCACAACTTGTCTAAAATTAGTTAATCCAACACCATCAACAGTAACTTTAGTAGGGATATCTCTTTGAACCCTATAAACTCTACAATACTTAGGAATAAATTCTTTACCTTTAGCAACAATTTCAGCTGCTTCCTTTGTTCTCAACGGCCTAAACAAACCTCTTTGATACTGCAAATACAACGGAGTTCCAGGCATTACCATACAAGGATAAATTTTCAATCCATCTGGTTTGTAATTCTCATCTTTAAACAAAGTTTTAAAGTTATTAATATCTTCTTCTGTTGTACTTCCTGGAAGACCAGGCATACAATGGAATATTGTCTTGAGTAAACTATCTTTCAATAACTTAGTTGCTTCTATTGAATCATCTAAAGTATGTCCTCTATTAACCTTCTTTAAAATTTGATTGTTAAGAGTTTGAACCCCAATTTCAACTCTTGTACAACCCAACTTCAAAGCTTGATTTATTTCTTTTTCCTTACAAATGTCAGGCTTTGTCTCAATAACCAGAGCAACACACCTTATCTTGCCAGCCTCATTTTTCTCCTGCTCCTTTTCTAACTTGGTGTCCTCTTTTAGCTGCAAAAGTTTTTCATGAATTATTTCAGTTCTCTCTTTGCTTTTGAAGTCCAAATTAAATTCAAAAAATTCTTTGAACTTTGTTTTATTTAATCTCTCATTTTCAAAAAATAATTCTCCAAAATCATTCATTGCCTGAAAAGCATCTCTGATAAAATTATCCTGATAATCAACCGGATAAGACAAAAAAGTCCCTCCCATAATTATCAGCTCAACTTTTTCAGGAATTTGTCCTAGTAAAATATAATGCTCTAATCTATTAAATACTTGCAAATAAGCGTCAAACTTATTTCTTATAGCACGCATAGAAGCAGGCTCATTTCCTGTGTAACTTTTAGGAACGCTTCCAAAATAAGAATTCACCCCGCCAGGGCAGAAAGTACAACTTCCATGCTGGCATTCTCTAGGCTCAGTCATTATTGCAACCGGAGCAACCCCACTCTGAGTCCTCATAGGCTTAGTCTTCAATTCAAAATCATCGCTGATTAAGTTTAATTCAATATTCTTGGGAAGTTTATTCAACATTCTTTCTTTAGAAATGTTTATTCTATGTTGCTCAATATTCATAGCTAAATAATGTTTATAAACGTTTAAAACCTTTGTTATTAAATGGATCAAAAAAAAGTCTGGAATAGAATAGCAGAGAGCTGGAGCAATTTTCGGCAAAAACCTGAGAAGAAAACTTTTGAGCTAAGTGAAAAGTGGAAGCCCGGGAAAATTCTTGATGTGGGATGCGGGAATTGTAGGAATTTACTTCCATTCTATGAGAAGAGATTTGATTGCTATGGGATTGATTTCTCTGAAAATATGATTAGAGAAGCTAAAAAATATATTTCTAAGAAAAACATGAAAGTCAATTTGA
>CAYIWL010000061.1:0-5046 GCA_964367085.1 Candidatus Woesearchaeota archaeon | reverse complement strand
CTTATCAAAATTTCTTAACTAATGATTTCCATCATTAGTTAACGTAACAGAATCCAAAACAATAAAGTATATAACTACTCTTTAATTCTAGAGATCGTGGCATTAGAAAGTCTGACATTTCAATTGGAAGGTTATAAAATACGTCTGAAAGCAATGCCTATTGGAAAGAATCCTTTATATTCTGTCGAAGCAATAATTGAATCAGAAAATGGAGTATTCCCAACTTTTATCAGGTATGATGCTAGCAAGAGAGTGTTCATGGATGACCTATCTGATTTGTTAGTAAGAGTATCTCAGGCAGAAGCAAATATTCCTCCAGAAAAACAAAAAAAATTCAAGTTTGAAATGAGTGAGATATGCACAAACTTAATTATGCTCGGCTACATCGAATTCTCTGACTTAGGTTTTCTAGATAAAGAAGAAGGTTATTACGTTCCTTATAGGCTGCAATAGACAATGCAAATCATTTTAAAATTTTTAAAATAAATATATTAATAAGCTTTTTTTAATTAATAACGGGATGAAAAAATATAGCAATCCAAGATCAAATGGAACTGAAAATGGTAGATACATGACAGAGCCAGATGATTTATTAGCACCATATTTCTCTAGCATAGAACACACCAAGCCATTATCCAGAGAGGAAGAATACAATCTTGCAAGAAGGATAAAAGAAGGGGATACAGAAGCCAATGACAAATTAATCGAAGCCAATCTTAGGTTTGTTATTGGTGTTGCTAAAGGATATGCAACCGACAGCCAGACGTTAGTTGAACTGATTGCAGAGGGAAATACTGGAGTGATAGAAGCAGCAAGAAGGTTTGATGAAACAAGGAATCTTAAATTCATAACATACGCAGTTTGGTGGATAAGACAGTCAATTCTTCAGCGTTTGGTAAACTATAGAAGAGTAATTGACTTGCCAGGCAATTCCCAGAACTATAGAAGCAAGATTGAAGACGCAATAAATACATTAGATATGAAATATGAAAGACTCATAGATCCTCTGTCTTATTTGGAAGAAATCTCAAAATTAACTGGAATCTCAAAAAAAGGAATAGAAGCCCTTCTTGTCTACGGCAGGAAGCAATCATCGCTGGATGCGAGTATCAACGACGAAGAAACCAGCCTTTACGATGTAATCCCGGATAGAACAAAAGAAAGCCCTGAAGAAGGACTAATGAGGAGTGCGTTAAAAAAAGACGTCGCAGAGGCTTTAAGAAAAATTCCGGATGTAGAAGCTACTGTATTGAGGCTTTATTTTGGAATAGGAGAAGAGAGAGCACATAATTTAGAGGAGATTGGGAAGATGTTTGGAAAGACAAGAGAGAGGATCAGGCAAATAAAAGAAAAAGCACTGGGTAGGCTAAGGCATCCAAGCAACGTGACAGCTCTCAGGGAGCATGCCCCGAAATAGATTCTTTACAGATTAATATTAAGAATATTCTAAACCAAATAAAAATAAATACCCCCAATAAACTTCCAAGAATATGAACTAGATTGCTATCGAATATTTCAAACAGATAAGAACTTGCAGCAAGAAGGATTAGAAGCAGCAAAAATGCAGGGATAAAAACGTAAGCCCTTATCGCAGCTAACTCCATCCCTTTCAAAAAAGAATTAAAAACTTTATTCTCGAAGATAAAGCAACTAAGGCTTATCCATAAAAAGTAAAAGAATAAAATCAAAATCACTGAAAAAATTTCATAGCTAAACCAGTAATTGTATAGCAAATAAAATGCAGCGGCAAAAATCAAGAACCAGATAAATGAGAGCAGATAAACATTAAAAAAATATTTTGCATCGTACCTGTTAAACAATTTTTTCCTGCTAACCAGATTTGCGCTGAACTTCCAAGCGATCCCTGCAAAGAATCCAAAAATCAGAAAGAAGATTATGAAGGAAACTACGGCGACTTTAAATATTTCATCAAGTGTGCCTGAAAGCGAAAGCAGGCTCCCATAGATGTAATCAGCACTTGCACTTTCATCGACTGTAAATCCCTGCTCAAAGTTTTTCAGCTCATTAAAATTCTCTGAGATAAATGAAAAAGATATTGTTACGTTTACAGCCATCAAAAGAAAAAATAAAAATTCAATTCCAAGCAATGCAAAAACCTTTTTATTGCTTAACAATTTCCAACTTTCCAAAAATAGATTTAAAGGTTTCATGCCGGGATAGACGGAGTTTGAATCTCTCTCCTCCAAGCTTCTGCATGCCTTAAAACAGCAGGAACATAATTTTGTGTTTCAGCCGGCAATGAAGATTTGCACTCCTCAAATGATTTATAAGTTCCATTAGGTTTCCTGCAGGCATTAGCAATTTTTGTTGGACCGCCATTATAAGCAGCAAGAGCCAACTCAACGTTTTCAAATCTTTCAAGCTGCATCTTAAAATATCTCACTCCAATGTAAACATTATCTCTCCAGATATTTCTATTCTTGTTTTCTAATGATTCTTCAACAAATAGTAAATAGTCGTTAACATCTTTCTGTGCACCAGGCAAAATCTGCATTAATCCAGTCGCTCCGGCATTTGAGACTGCATTTTTATCTCCCTTTGATTCTTGTGTAATGATTCCGAGTATCAGCGGCAAATTATCTTCATTCCCAAAGATTTCTCTTACAGTATTTTTTATATAAACAAATGTTTCTCCTGAAGGATAGCCAAGATTATTTTTAGTGTCTACAAACACCTTCCCGGTTGTAGGCTCTGCAGCAAAAGGTCCCGTAGTTGTTGCTGGCGTAGTCGGAGTTATAGTTACGGGAGCGGCGGGAGCTGGAGTTACAATTTCTCTTCTAGGAACACATTCTCCATTTTGGCAAGCAGTTCCGTCAGGACACCCAACAACCTGCGGAATGCATTGTTCTTGCCGGCAGGAATATTCGATTAATTTTCCATCAGAGCATTCATCTACAAAAGCCTGAATACCATTGTTTCCTGAAATGCAACCCTTTTGCCTAGTAATGTCATATCCTCCCGAGTCAACACAGCCCGAGAAGGCAGGATCATAAATCAGAATCTTTTTTTCTATTATAGAATTTGTAGTCCATCCAATCGTATCTAAGCATACTGGATCGCTCAACCCAGCATTCTTAATAAGGCTAAATTTAAATTTATATAATCCAGTATTAGGTACATCAACACCAACTCTGGCTTCAGGAATATCCCATACTACAAATGGATTTCCGTTAACAATATCATGCGCAATAAACCTGATAACTTTCTCAAGGTTATTGTTCTCGTCAAATATTTGGACTTTTACCTGCACTCCTTCACTTGGCCTTGTTATAGTTACCAAGCCAGCAGGGTTAACCTCAATCCTATCTCCTAGTTTGTATTGAGGAATAGCTCCAGGTTTAACTCTACCTGATTCAATGAATTCAATGTCTTTATTGAATACTGCCTGACAATCACTCCTAGTAGTTTCAACTCCTAATGGTTTGTCGCCAGGATCCTTATTATCCTTAGGGTTAGTTCCAAGAGTATATTCTCGAAGATTGCTTAACCCGTCTCCATCATAGTCTCCGGCAGCATCTTTAATATCATTAGGGTCAAATCCCATTTCTGATTCCCAGTCGTTTGGCATTCCATCACCATCGGTGTCTAGTCTTCCTTCAGCTCCGAATAAGTTAGGCTCACCTAGAATAGTGTTATCTCCTCCTCCAATTGGAAAACATCTTGGCTCAGCAAATTCATCAGGAGCACTCACACAAGCTCTGGTGTAATCAGTAGTATCCAAAATCTGGACATAATCCCGATGATAATCTCCTGGTTCACGTAAAAACCCTCCCTGTCTGTCTATTCTAGGACTTTTTGCTCCATTCAAGGTTTCTAAATACACTTCATATCTCAGCCCTCTCCTACCAGCCATGACCATCCAGTCAACACTGTACTCAAATACTCTAGCTCCTGTAGGGGTAATATACAAAGGCCTGGAATCCCAATTCAAAGAAACGCTGGTTTTCAATAGCGGCCTGCTTAAATCAAATCCTGCAAATGCATCCATATTAGGGAATCTCTGATAAAGTGCAAGTGAGCAGATTGTATTTGCTAATAATGCCTGTTCGTATCCTAAAACGCCGCCGCCAGCAGACTCGCCAAGCACTTTTAAGTCATCATCGCCAAAATTTTTAGCTTCAGTGAGAGCATCTTTAGTCCTCTCTCTCAATCCTTCGGCAACTCTAGTTTCTTGCAATGGATTTGTTTTTTCACCATCTCCAGGAGTTCCGCCAGTGAAATCAAACAAATTTCCAAATAAGTCTGTGCCATGGAAAGCTTCTAATTCCTTCAACACAAATTCACAAATTCCGCGGTTCATCAATTTGTCGCATTGTGCAACATAACCCTCTCCATTCAAAGCTTTTTGTATGCACTGCTTCCAAGAATCAGCAATTGCTCTGATTTCATACAATTTAGTTAAAATGCCGCTAACGCACCCGCATCCCGCACTCAATATCAGGCTTTTCTGAATATATGGAGCCCTGCTACCTAGTGTAATGTCCTGAGTGATTAATTTAGGAATCTTTCTTTCAGTTATCCCGCCATTTTCTCCGGGATAAAATTTTGGATTTCCCTTCTCATCCTGCTCCCATACAGGAGTTTCTTTTACTCCGTTCTTGTCTGCATCAATGTATTCCTGCACTTGTTTCTGTCCAACTTTAATGTTTGCAAATCTGCACCAATCTTTTGGACATGCAATAGCAGCACACATGGCTCTACCGCTCAATATAGAAGTTCCTTTCTGAAGTCCAATTTCTCTTGTAGGTTTATAGCCATACCATATCTGATTAGCAAGATCAGTAAGGCCCCCTCCAAGTTTAAAAAATGTGTCTACAAGGACAGCAGCCCGGGTAGCAACAATAGAATAGCCGCATGCCTTGAATGTAAACCAGTATACTTTAGTAAACTTATCAATTAATTCTGTTGTTAATTTAATAATGTCTTCGGAAAGTTCAAGCCCGGCTTCAAGTGCAAATTCAGGAGGCGGGATAATTCTTGCATCAATTGGAATAAAAAAGTCAATCTCATCTTGTTCAACAGGAT
>CAYIWL010000060.1:0-5052 GCA_964367085.1 Candidatus Woesearchaeota archaeon | reverse complement strand
AGGGTTTCAGCAGAGCCTAAAAAACACAATCTTTAAATAAGAATTTGACTTTTTTCTTTATATGAGTGTACTTAGAAATGCTCTTGATTTTATGAGAGAGTTTGGGATATTCGATGTTATCCTGCCTTTCTTGCTTGTTTTTGCAGTTGTTTTTGGGATACTTGAGAAGACGAGAATTCTTGGGGAGGAGAAAATTGGGAAAGAAATGTATCCCCGAAAAAATTTGAATGCTATCGTTGCATTTGTGATGGCAATGCTTGTTGTTGCTGCTACTAAAATCGTTGGCGTGATAAATGTTGCTTTGCCTAAAATAAGTTTACTGATAATTGTTGCTCTTTCATTTTTGCTGATGATTGGAATCTTTATGAAACCGGATAATACTTTATATGACAAATTAAATGGGACTTGGCTAGCTTTTTTGATGATAGTAATGTTTGTTGCAGTAATTTTTATTTTTCTAAGTGTGATTCCTGCAAATGAAAATCAGAGCTGGTTGGAATATGCTTTTAGCTATGTGGTTGAATTTTGGAGCGGAACACTTGTAGCTACAGTTGTTTTACTTGCTGTTGTTATTTGGGCGATAATGTATATAACTAAAGGAGATAGTGGGAGAGGAAAAGAATAAATTTATATAAACAAAAATAATACTATAAAAATAAAAAGGTGATATGTAATGGCTTTGTTTGACAATGTTGATTTTTCTGCTGCTGTCGATAATTTTGCTGACGTCGGCGGCTTTGATGTAGTCCTTCCATTCATTCTTGTCTTTGCAGTTACCTTCGCTGTTCTTAGAAAAATAAAATTATTTGGAGAAAATAAAAACGTTGATGCAATTGTCAGCTTGATACTGGCTGCATTCTTAGTTTCTGCTACGGACCTAGTAGAGATATTAATTGGATTTTTGCCGAGAGTTTCTATGATTGTATTAGTTTTATTAATGTTGATTTTAGTTGTTGGAATATTTTCTGGGGGATCCAGCTGGGGAGGAGGATGGCTGCTTGCTGGCGCTGTTGTTGCAATATTTTCTGTATTATGGGCATTAGGAGCTGCTGCTGAATGGGAAGTACCTCTTCTTGAAGAAGTAACTGAGCAAGATATTGGAACTTTGATAGTCATAGGTGTCTTTGTTTTAGTAATATGGCTGATTGTTAGAGAACCTGGAAATGGTGGTGGAAGGAGTTTAGGTGATCGCTTTGAAAGTCTAGTAAAAGGTTTAACTGGCGGCGGAAAAGGCAAATGAAACATGGTAAGCCTTATTGATTCTGGATTGGGAGAATTCTTAATACCTATTTTTATTTTTCTCTTAATTTATGCAATTATTTATGCGGTACTGATGAAAGTAAAATTACTTGGAGATAGTGCCAATATAAATGCTATTGTTGCTTTCGTGCTTGCTGCCCTGTTTGCTATTACTCCTGGAGCGATGGAGTTTGTCACTGTAATTGCACCCTGGTTTGTCGTGCTAGTAATAATCGCCTTTTCAATATTGCTGGTGTTCATGTTTGGCGGGGTTA
This sequence comes from Candidatus Woesearchaeota archaeon, assembly GCA_964367085.1. Lineage (GTDB taxonomy): Archaea > Nanobdellota > Nanobdellia > SCGC-AAA011-G17 > ARS1403 > JACPIN01. The sequence goes on along the minus strand of CAYIWL010000060.1, from coordinate 3,538 downwards.
AGATGGATACTATAGAGAACATTTTTCATAATTCAACCGTTTATTGGACCATAATCATGCTGTCGATAATAATCCTAATTGGCGGATTGACTAGTGTATACGGTCCGATTTTTATTGGAGGGAGTCCTGATGGAGGAGGAGCTGGGTCTTCCATACATAAAGCAATCTTCAATGCAAAAGTTTTGACGACGATAGTTGTACTGATAATCTTTGCTTTTGCTGTAAGGCTGCTAAGCTATGAAAGTCTAAGAGAGTAAAGAATTATTTTTTTAATCTCTCTGTTATCCTTGAAAGTTCTTTTACATTCTCTGTCAGCGGCTGCAGGATTTTTTCCATGACTTTTGAAAGAGTTTTCACTTCAATGTTCACATCTGTGATTGACCTTCTGTACTCTTCAACTTTTCCGAGCATTGAGGTCTGCAAATTTTCAAGATGATTTCTTATCCTCAGTATTTCTTGCTTAACTGCTTCCATCTCTGTTGTCGTTTTTTCTTTCCACAAATTAAAATCATTTATATTTATATTGAGCTCGTCGATTTTTTCGCTTATGATTGATTCTGCTATCTCTTCTATGTCCTCTATTCTTTGCCTTTCTGGGATTCTAGAAGTCGCCGGAAATTTTTGAGACTGGATAAACTCTCTTGATTCTTGCATCGTCTCTGGCTGCTCTTCATCAAATTCCTCTGCTCCCATCTCTTCTGATGGTGTAGGAGGAGTTAAATCGTTGAAAGAATTTTCTTGATTTGACAGGGCATCATATATCTCTTGAGGATTATGGCCGGCCTTTCTCAAATTTTCTATTATCTCCCCGTTTAACTTTCCTGCTTTTTTCAGCTCACTTATCTTGGTTTGAAGGCTTGGCATTTTCCTTTATTAGGTACAAAACTTCTTTTTCTGTCGTGAAATTCAATGGGTTCCATGTGTTAATATATCTTTCTAAAACTTTTAACTCCTGCGAGCTGGCAAAAGAACTCATCTCCTTGATTATTTCTTTCATCATCTCTTTCATCTTGAACACTTCATTTTTAATTTGCTTCAACTCTGAATTTAAATCTTGGATCTGCTCGGACATTCTTCTGAATTCTTCAATTACATTATTGTCTGTAACAATTAATCTTTCCCTTAGACCGGCGATTCTTGCTTCATTGATCCTTAACCTTCCAATCAATTCTACTTCTGGATTAATTTCTGGCATTTCATTTAAAAAGATTAAGTTTTATTTAAATGTTCTTTTTTGAAGACATGCACCAAAACTCTTTTATTTAACTTCAACTTCTTTGTTTAAATGGCATTATTTGCGAATAAAAAAGAGAGAGAATACGATGTTGTAAATGAGGGAAGCGAGAGAGTTCTCAGAATTGATTATACTAAAAAATCTATTATTCCCAGTATAGAAGACAGCGGGGAGTGTATGCAGGATGTTATTAGCAAATTAGTTGAGGCTATCGGCGTCAGCAGGGTTGTGCTTGTGCAGCAGAGAAATTATAACTACAGTTATAGCCAGGTGCAATTGCTTGCTGAAGTTGCAAGACTCTATAATCATCTCATAAAGCAGAAAAAATTTCTAGCATTGCCTGCGAAAGAGCAGCATAAATATCTTGCGAGCAAAATTGGGATTCTTCGAGGATTGATAAGAAACCTTATTAGAGATCCGATTGGCACTTATGTTGAGCTCAAAAGAATTATTCGAGAAGAGAAAATCCTTCTTGCGAAATTAGTAGATGAACCGGATATCAGATCTTGCGAGATATTAATTGAATTGCTTAAAGAATTTTATGACCTGCTTGACAATATAAAAATAATCAGCATCGTAAAAAAAAGAATTGATGGACATAAAATAGGGGAGAGAGAAATTTATAGGCAGCTGTTTAGAGCGGAGATAACGCCTAATTTCATGTTCACTAGATTGATGTCGAGAGTTCCTATTGAAGGCAGTGAGGTTGATAGCTATAAAGTAGGAAATGCTGATGTCAGTATTTTTTCTGTGCCTAATGATATAAAAAACCTTTATCATTTAATGCCGCCTGAATTTAAAATTACAGAGGATAAACAAGAACTTCTTGATATGGCAAGGAATGTTTTAATCGAGCACAAACCTAGAGCTGAAGAATTTTTAGACCCTGATAGGATGAGAATGACTTTTTTCAATATTGGAAGAGATTTGCTGCAAGAGCTTGCTGACAGACAGATGATAAAAATTAGTGTAAAAGAATTAGAAGAATTAACATCTATTTTAGTGAGATACACCGTCGGCTTTGGACTGCTTGAAGTTTTATTGCAAGATGAGAAAATTCAAGATATAACTATTAATGGACCTATTGGAGTTACGCCAATATTTATTGTGCATCAGAAATATGATGAATGTGTTACAAATATCATACCTAGTGCCGAGGATGCTGAGAATTGGGCGACAAAATTTAGAATTCTTTCTGGGAGACCATTGGATGAAGCGAATCCGATTTTAGATACAGAGCTGAGCGTTCCTGGTGCTAGAGCGAGAGTTGCTATTGTCGGCAGACCTCTCAACCCCCGAGGTCTTGCGTATGCTTTTAGGAGACATAGAGATGATCCTTGGACACTGCCTTTATTCATCAACAATAGAATGTTAAATCCTCTAGGGGCGGGATTGATGAGCTTTTTAATTGATGGAGCTAGAACTATACTTGTAGCGGGAACTAGAAGTTCTGGAAAAACTAGCTTTCTTGGAAGCTTGTTAGTTGAGGTGATGAGAAAATACAGGATTATAACTGCTGAAGATACTTTAGAACTTCCTGTCGATTCTTTGCGTGAATTAGGCTATAATATTCAACCATTGAAAGTTAGAAGTGCGTTGGCTGGAGGAGCTAATGAAGTTTCTGCTGAAGAGGGAATTAGAACTGCTTTGAGAATGGGAGATAGCGCACTTATCGTTGGAGAAATTAGATCTTTGGAAAGCAAAGCACTTTATGAAGCAATGCGCATAGGAGCACTTGCCAATGTAGTAGCCGGAACAATTCATGGAGATTCTCCTTATGGTGTTTACGATAGAGTTGTTAATGATCTGCAGGTTCCAAAAACAAGTTTCAAAGCAACTGATATAATTGTGATATGTAATCCTATTAGAAGTGCTGATGGATTGAGCAAATGGAGGAGAGTTGTGCAGATAACTGAAGTGAGAAAAAAGTGGGAAGATGATCCCCTCATCGAAAACGGCTTCATTGACCTGATGAAGTATGATGCCAAAACAGATTCTCTTCAAGCGACAGATGACTTGATAAATGGGAATAGTGAAGTGGTAAAAAATATTGCTAGTAATATCCCTGAATGGGCTGGACATTGGGATGCTGTTTGGGATAACATTATTTTGAGAGCGAAGATGAAAGAGGCTCTTGTCAATTATTCAAAGTTTAACAAAAATATTTTGGAAGCTAGATTCGTTATTGCTGCAAATGATCATTACCACAGGATTAGTGAAGGCGTTAAAAAAGAAATTGGCTATCTTGAACCTAAAAGAATTTATTTTGAATGGGAAGAGTGGCTGAAGAGAGCGGTTAAGAAA
>CAYIWL010000059.1:0-5056 GCA_964367085.1 Candidatus Woesearchaeota archaeon | reverse complement strand
AGGAATTGAGTCTTTGCAGAAACAGATATCATTGCACGAGAAAAAACTAAATAAAACGCAAGAAGAAGGAAAATTAGAATTGATTGGTTATTATAAAAAAGAGATAGAATCAAAAAAAAGAGATAAAGAAAAAAAGAATTTTAAGATTTACAGTGTTGGAAAGTTAATTGATGAAGGATTTTTTAATTGACTAAGTCCCTTAATGCGACACCTTAAACCAAGTCCCGATTATGCGACATACCCAAGAAGCAATAATCTTAAAAACCAAAATTCATTCTTTCAATACGAGCGTCGGTAGTTCAATGGCCAGGCGTCATGAAACAAACGGGCTAAAATTTCGCCCTTCCAAGGCGATGATCCGGGTTCGAATCCCGGCCGACGCATTTTTCTTAAAGAAGTAAAAACTTAAATAATAGAAAATTTTTGGATAAGTAATGGCAGGAAATATATTAATCTTTTCGGCGCATCCTGATGATGAAATTGTTGGGATGGGAGGTACACTTTTAAAATACCTTGATGAAGGAAAATCCATAATAGAAGTTATTTTTACGAAAGGGCAGCTTTCACATCCTCATTTCAAAGAAGAGATTATAACAGATATAAGAAAAAAAGAAGCAGGAAAGGTTGCTAAAAAAATAGGGCTGGAAGAAGTTATTTTCTTAGATTTAAAAGAAAGAGGAATAGCAGACGAAGAGAAAAAAATCAAGCTGCAAATAAAAAAAATCATAGAAAAATACAAGCCGGAAAAAATATTTACTTTATCAAGCTCTGAAACACACCCCGATCATAGAGATGTTAGTCGAGTTGTTCTAGCTGCAGTGGATTCTTCGAATAAAAAATACCCGGTTTATACATTTAACATCTGGACAATTCCAAAGATAATTCAGAACCCGATAATGTATGTTGATATCTCCAACTATTTTTGGAGAAAGATAAGTCTGATGAAGCAGCACAGAAGCCAGTGGCTCATGATGTACTATCCGCAGATTCTTCCAGTAATTTTCAGAGCCCGCTATTACGGAATAAAAAACAATTGCAGGTATGCAGAAAAATTTGAAAAGGTAAGATGAAAGTTGTTTCAGTCATTACAGGAATTGGATACGGTCATACAATAAGGCAGGCAGCAATACTCAAGGAATTGGAAAAAAACGGAGCAGAGATAGTCATTGCTTCTTACGGCAACGGGTTGGAGTATTTTAAGAATGTGTACAGCACTCTAGATATAGACGGCCCAAGATTACCTGAAAAAAATTCAGAATTCTCGACGATGAGAACAATAATCATGAATCTAAAACTCCCTTCCTTCTACGTAAAAAATTATTTCAAGTTGAAGCGCCTGTTTAAAGTTTTCAATCCGGATGTCATCATTTGCGATTTCGAGCCTTTGCCTTTGTACATGGAAAAGAAAAGGCCGCATGTTCTCGTATTTAATTTTGACCCATTACAGTATAAAGGATATATTAAGGAAAATAAAAAGTGTCATTGGTTGCAAAGCAAGTATGTTTCAATAATTTACAACAAAGCAAAAAAGATATCTGCGCCAATCATAATCCCCTCATTTGAAAAGCATCCGACAGAGATTGATAAGTATAAATTCGTAAATTTAATTACAAGAAAACTTCCGAAAGCATCTCAGAAAGAATTGCTTGAAAAGTTAGGATTGAGAAAACCCCCGATTATAATAATGTTCGGAGGCTCGCATTTTTCAACGGAGTTGCTCTACAAAATTCAAGATATTCTTCCGAATATAGAAGAGGACTTCATTGTTTTTACATATAGGCTCTCAGGAAAATCGCATGATAACGTAACTTTCCTTTCATTCAAAGATAATTTTTTGGAATATCTAAAAGCATCAAAAGGGATAATCACTCAAGCAGGCCATTGCACGCTTTCAGAATGCATCGCTCTGAAAAAACCATCACTTCTATTTCCAATCCCAAATTTTATCGAGCAGGAATTAAATGCACACTATGCTAAAAAGCAAAGAATCTCGATGGTAGAAAATAAAAAAGATTTCGCGAAGACAGAACTGGTTTCAATCATCCGGGATTTTATCAGTTCAATTCCAAAGCTAAAAGAAAATCTGGAGAATCTAAACCTGGAAGCAGATGGGGCAGAGCAGGCAGCAGCTATAATAAGTAAATCCATACAAGCAAGGAAAGGACAGGATAAACAACATAAATCTCCGGGATTTTAAATCTTCCAAAACCAACCCAGTAATGCCACCAGACTTTTTTAGGATTAAAATCTCTAAGCGGAAAAACAGGATTGACAACGAACCATAAAAAATCCTCGATAACGGTTCCAAGCAAAAAGCCAATGACGACAAGCCAGAATAAATGCAGGTTAAATCCGAACATCACAAATGGCAGCATCAGAAAAGCAGGTATCATCACAATCCAGCTCCAGAAGTGATATGCATCTAATGGTCTTCTCAAAAAACCAACTCCGAAATTAATTCTCCAGCCGACTTGATTAGCAGCCCATCCACCACTGCCTTCGATATATGCCTCCCAGAAAGCAATTGCAATAAATATCCCTATAATGTAGAGCAAGATAATTATGTCTGCTGCCATATGATTAAGCTATAAGTAATAGTATATATTTTTTACTAAAAAATCAAAAATAAAAGAATTAGAAAAAGTTTTATCTAACAAAATTATGCTTTATAAACGAGATCATAGCCTGGTTATCTGCTAGTGTATATGCTTCTAATGCCTTTTCCATTCTCTCTTCTTTAAGCAATTGATCTCCAGTCTGATTAAGCCTTTCTTTGTCTTCAGAAATCTTGAAGCACTGTATCGCATAATCATACTCATGCTGATCTAAGCATCTAACTCCTAGCGTTTGAAGCCTTTGTTTATCCTGTAAGAATGAAAGAATTTCAAAAGCCTGATCATATCTATAACAATCCATGCATTTCTCGCTCACATTCAAAAGATGCTCTTGGTCATCAGCTGCCATGAATGCCTTAGCAGCCTGTTTCAAATTCCCATCCATCATGCATTTCTTTCCGATCTTCATGAGTTTTGAATGGTTTCCAGATAGTTTATAGACTTCAACGCAATTATCCCATTGCATCAAAATCTCATAATCCTCTCCAATTAAGTTCATTTTCTCTTTGTCATCTGCTAATAAGTATGCCCTTGCAGCATCATATAAATCCCCTTTTCTCCTATACTCATCCCCAAGTGCGAGTAAAAGGTCTTTCCTAAGGTCATGGCTAAACATAGATAAATTAAGCTTGTCAATACCCCTTTGGATAAGTAAAGGAACAATCTTGCTAAATCTGTTAAGGTCTTGCTTCTGGTCTAACATATGGGGATCATCAAATTTTATACCCATCCCCTGAACAATTTTTGAAGGAGTAGTCATCTCTTTTTTACCTCTTTTAATCTTATAGCCCTTTTGTGGTAGAACTTATATATAAAGCTTGCTTTTTGTTTTTTATGCATTATTAACGATAATTTTAATTTTTAATTTTTTCCAATAACGTGAACATTTATTAACCGCAGTTTTAATCTTAATGCCATGATCAAATCCATCCTTGAGTTTATCCTGCATTTTGATAAATATCTTATAACTCTGATTCAAGGTTACGGAGATTTTGTTTATGTTTTGCTTTTCTTCATCGTATTTTTAGAAACTGGTTTTGTTTTAACTCCTTTTCTTCCAGGAGATTCATTGCTTTTTATTTCAGGCACGATTGCGGCAACAGGAGCATTGAATGTTTATTATTTGTTTTTTCTGCTTTCAGCTGCAGCAATTTTAGGGGATACTCTCAATTACTGGATCGGTCGCCACGTCGGAAAAAAAGTATTTTCAAGATTTATCAAACAGGAGCACTTGGAAAGAACAAGACTGTTTTTTCACAAGCATGGCAAGAAAACGATCTTGCTTGCAAGATTCGTTCCTATAATCAGGACATTTGCTCCATTTGTTGCCGGCATTGGGAAAATGGATTATCTTACTTTTTTAATTTATAACGTAATTGGCGGGATTGTCTGGGTTGCTGCATTTGTTTTTTCAGGATTCTATTTCGGAAATATTCCTTTAATCAAAGATAATCTGACAGTAATTGTTTTGTTAATAATTGTAATCTCGTTCATACCAGCGGTAATAGAATACATTAAGCATAGAAGAAGGCTAAAAATTGAAAACAAAATTTAGCGCCCGAATAACTTTTAAGAAAATAATTAAGCAGGAATCGGTTCTATTTCTTTAATTCCTTTTAAACCAATTTCAGCTTCTTTCCTTAAGCATATGTTATATAATTCAATTAGTTTTTTCACAACAATATTTTTTTCATTTAAGGTGTATAATTTAGCTTTTCCTATTGTTCTGTCATACAATAATATCTTTTCTTCTATAAATTTCGACCATATCCTGATTATAGTAACCTTAGAAACATTGCTATTTCTCATTACATCTGATTGGTGAACAGGTAAACCTCTGGATGTTATTAGATAGTCCATAATTCTGGCTTGTGGCGAGTTTCCAAGTGTTTCTACAAAGATTGAATCTTTTTCTTCACTTATCATAGAATTAATTTGATTAATAAAGTATATAAATGTTTCTGTATTAGACCATATGGTATAATAATAGAATGGTGATACTTTGAAAGAATTAATTAAAAAATAGTCATCCGGACTTAAAGCGGATTTGGAGGATTGGAATTGTAAATTCAATAAAAATTGAAGTAAGGCCATTTGAAGAAAGCATGAATGAAACTATCGAAGTAGTTAAAAGAATAGAAAAAGGAGAAAAAACAAAGCTGAACAAAATAGTTTTTAATGATATTGAAACTTTAAGAAGCATATTAACTACAGAAAGAGTTAGGGTTTTGCATTGTATTAAAGAAAAAAAGCCAAAAAGCATTTATGAATTGGCAAAGATGCTTGATAGAAACTGGGGGCTTGTAGCCAAAGATATAGAGTTATTAAGCAATTTAGGGATAGTAAAACTAGAAAAGAAAGAAAAGCCTAAAGAGATTATAAGACCATTGTAAATTTTAACAAAATGAATATCAATGTGGCAATTTAATTTTGCAAAAAAG
>CAYIWL010000058.1:0-5100 GCA_964367085.1 Candidatus Woesearchaeota archaeon | reverse complement strand
GTAACTGAAAAGGGGATGTCAAAAAGTGAAGTGGTCTGCTGAGCCTGCTTTACTCTTTTTTCGTCGTATTCTTTGAGCATTTGGTGGTATGAAACTATAATTTCTCCTCCATGTTCTTTCTCTCTTATCTCTATAGATGCTATTTTTCCTACTTTGTCTTCAGGAATTTGTACTAAATCTGTAACATAGAGATTTAATTTATTCAATAGTTTAGCTCTTAGATGTTTACGCTTTACAGGGTGTTTCAAAATAGTTTCTAGCCTTGAAGTCATACAATTTATTTCTTTTTCTCCTTAATATATTTTTATGGTGTATAATATCGAGATAAAAATTTATCTATTCTTAGATAATTGACTAGAATGAATATTAGACTACAATAATTATTAAAAAGCATATTTTTTTAGTTTTAATGATGAAAAATAAGTTGGTTCTTGAAAGGGCTAGAGAAGATGGTTTAGCATTGACATTTGATGATGTTAGACTAAGAACAGACTACGCAGTGGTTATGCCCGATTGTGTTAATCTCGAATCAAAGTTTTCTAGAAACGTTGGTTTAAAAATTCCTATAGTTAGTGCTGCTATGGATACTGTTACCGAATATAAATTAGCAATTGAACTCGCTAAACTTGGCGGCATTGGGGTGATTCATAGAAGTCTTAGTATAGATGATCAAGCATCTCAAGTAGCAAGAGTAAAACATCATTTAAATGGCTTGATAGAAAAACCAATATGTGTTTATCAAGATGATAAAGTTTCTTCTGTTCTTTCAAGAAGGGAATCTAAAGATTATACTTTTCACAGTTTTCCTGTCTTAGAAAGTGGGGATAAATTAGTTGGGATAGTTACTGGAAATGACTTTGAGTTTTGTGAAGATGAATCTTTGAGCATTAAAGATATAATGTCAACACAACTTTTGACAGCTCCAGAAGGAACCTCTATAGATGATGCCTTTAGATTAATGTGTAGAGAAAAAAAGAAAATCCTTCCGTTAATTAATAATGACGGGAAGTTAGTTGCAATGTACGCTTTTAAAGATGTTAAACGAATAAAAACTAGAAGCGCAGAAACTTATAACGTTGATACAAGAGGACAATTAAGAGTGGCAGCAGCTGTCGGTATCGGAGAGGAAGCATTAGAAAGAGTTTCCAGACTATCTGATAAAAATGTAGACGTTATTGTTTTGGATACAGCACATGCTGATACTAAGATAGTCATAGATACATTAAAAAAAATAAAAAAAGCTCATTCTATTGATGTCGTTGTTGGAAATATTTCTGTTGGTGCTTCGGCTGAAAGACTGATTGAAGCAGGAGCGGATGGAATAAAAATTGGACAGGGTCCTGGATCTATTTGCACAACAAGAGTTGTAGCAGGCATAGGAAGACCACAGATTTCTGCTATCTATGACTGTGCTAAATCAGCTGAAAAATATGAGAGAAGCATTCCATTATGTGCTGATGGAGGGTTAAGGAATTCTGGAGATATACCATTAGCGATTGCTGCAGGAGCACACTCGGTAATGATGGGGAGTATGCTTGCTGGAACAGAAGAAGCACCTGGAAAAATTGTTTTTGCAGAGGGGTTGCAATGGAAAGATTATAGAGGGATGGGTTCAATTGGGGCAATGGAAAAAAGCGAAGCTGCAAGAGAAAGATACTTTCAAAAACAAACTGGAAAGAATCAGCTTGTACCCGAGGGCATTGAAGGATTAGTTCTATATAAAGGGAGATTATCAGATGTTTTATTCCAGTATGTTGGTGGATTGCGAAATGGGATGGGATACGCAGGTGTAGCTTCTATTGAAGAACTTCGAGAGAGAGGAGATTTTGATAGGATGACTTCTGCTGGATTTTCTGAATCGCATCCCCATGATATAAAAATAACTAAAGGTTCTCCAAACTATAGGACGGAATTAGATGGGACTAGATGATTTACTTAAAGATGTTAAAACTGTAGCGGTAATCTGTAATCAATGGGGAGATAGTGGGAAAGGAAAATTTTCAGATTATTTTGCTTCCCATTGGGCAGATATTACAGCGAGGGGGACTGGAGGGAATAATGCTGGGCACACAGTTGTTGTAGATGGAAAAGAAAAAATTTTTCATTTAATACCTGCTGGAATACTTAATGATTCTAAAGGACAAATTACAGTTTTGGGAAATGGGATGGTAATAGACATCGGAGTATTAGTTAATGAACTTGAAGAATTTGATACAGAGGGAATTAGTTATAATCATTTAATGATAAGCAAAGATGCAAATGTTATTATGCCTTATCATATTGAACTGGATAGAGCTAAAAACAAATCACAAAAAGATGGAGGAATTGGATCTACTGGCAGAGGAATTGGACCTTGTTATACAGATAAAATTGGGAGAAGGGGAATATTTATAGCAGATTTATTTGATAGAGATAAATTATCTAAAAAAATTAATGCGGTTAAAGAAATATATTCTAAGCAAAAAATAGAAATAAATGCTGATGAATTTATAGAATCATTAATGCCTTTTGCTGAAAGAATTAAGCCTTTTGTTAGAGATACTGTTTCTGAAATGCATAGCTTTATGAGAGAAGGCAAAAAAATATTACTTGAAGGGGCGCAGGGTTTACTTTTGAGCATAGAGCATGGAACTTATCCTTATGTTACTTCATCTGATTGTTCTTTGAATGGAACTGCTAGTGGTGTTGGTTTGTCTGCGAAAATGATTGATCTTCCGTTAGGAATTGTTAAGTTCCCATTTATGACAAGAGTTGGAGCCGGGCCATTTCCTACAGAGCTTGGCGGGGAAAAATCTGAATTATACTGTGCTGAAGATGGACATACAAAATTTGATGAGTTGGTTATGTATGATATTCCCCACGAAATAACAGAAGATGGAGTCAGATATAATAGATTTGATCCAAGTATACTCTCTATGATGAATTCTTCTCGTGAATTTTTGCAAGGAGTGGGAATTAGATTGACTGCTAATGAATATGGTGCAACAACAGGAAGGCCTAGGAGGGTTGGATGGACTGATGCCGTTGCTGCTAAATATGCAGTCGGAATTAATGGCCCTCTTTTGGTCTTGACGAAACCAGATTCTATATCTGGAATTAAAGAGTTTAAATTAGGTTTTGGTTATGGAAATATGATTGATTTTCCTAAAGATGAAACTTTGTTGAGGAAGGCTAATCCCCTTTATCAGAATTATAATGGATATCATGATAATGATTTAAATGAAGCTAGTAGTTACAATGATTTACCTAATGATTTGAAGAGGGCTATTAGAGACTTTGAAAAATTTACCGATGGTAGAGTTGTTATTATTTCTGTTGGTGCGGATAGAGAAAGGACCATTATAAGATAAATTTTTTTTTTAAAAAGTTTTATAAAGCGAATTTTGAGTAAGAATTTTATGTTAAAATGTTCTAGTTGCCACAGGCGCACACAAGAGGGGGTTACCAAGTTTAAATGCCCTGGTTGCGGTGAGATTGAGATCATTAGATGTGAACACTGCAAGAGGACTGCTATAAAGTATAAATGCTCCTCGTGTGAATTTGAGGGTCCTAATTAAAATGGCGAAAGTTGTTGTTACATTAAAAATAATGCCTGAAAGCCCGAGTGTTAATTTAGACAATCTTCAGAAGGCGGTTTTGAAAGAGATAAAAAACTTTATTGGAGAAACTGAAACTAAAGTTGAAAAAGAAGCTATTGGATTCGGATTGAATGCACTCAAGATTCTTTTTGTGATGGATGAAAATAAAAAATCTGATGTTATTGAAGAGAGAGCTAGAAAAATTAAAAACGTGCAGTCTGCTGAAATTATTGACGTAAGAAGGGCAATCGGCTAGATTAAATATAAAAACAAATTCCCAAAAATCAAACTGACGATTAGCGCGATTAAAAACGCTGGTGTGAATATAATTCCTTGCTTTATCTTTACTGTTTCTATTTTTGTTTTCTTTATTAATTCAAGTTCTTTGTCTGTCAATTCCTGATATTTTCTGTGGATTATCTTATTTTTATAGACTATATCTTCTAAAATTAAATCTCCTTCCATCAATTTTTCCAAAGGGATTCTTTTTATCAGACATGTTACTTCAACAGTCTTTATGAAAATATAGAGATGGAATAAAAAAATTGGTGAAAATAAAAAAATAAAAATAACTAGTGCCGGGATTTCTATAGACATTAAAATTATTGATGCAAGCAATATTAACATGAGAATAACTACCTGAAGTTTTAATTTATTTTTTAACACTTCAATGAAAGGTTTAACAAATTTTTTCCTGTTTTTTACTGCAATTATGATTGCGTATATTAAACTATATACCGCCCCTATTATCAGAATATTTGTAAAGAGAGTAATCGGGAAGAAGAAAATATTTTTTGGACTGAAAAAATTTAGTAAGAAAGAAGGATAAGTTGCTAATGCTAGACTCAAGGACATTAGAAGCTTTGCGTCACCTCCTCCCCATTGCTTTAATTTATACATCGCTAATGCTAGAATGAAAATCATTGGAAATGAAAATAGAATCGTGGAAGTGAAACTCCAATCATTTGTTATTGCCGAATATAAAACTCTTAATGAAATTGCTGATAAGATGAGGAAATAGTTTGCGTAATCTGGAACTTCTGTCGTTTTTATGTCTGAAATAACTGCGATTATTGTAACTATAAAAGCCAATGAAAGCAGGATTAATTCTATTTCGAGCATTATCAATCCAGATAACAAAAAGATTTATATATTCCTACTATATTCAAGACTTATTGGGGGAAAAAATTGGCAATTGCAAGAAATCGTGATTGGAAATTAATAACTATTCTTGTTATGGCTTTGTTATTGGTGAGCACTGTTTCTTGGATAGGTTATGTTTATTATAAAGCAAAGCAGAATGATTTTGCATTTCAGAACCAGCAGCTTGGAAGATTGGTTGAACAGAGAAATATATTGAATTCTGTACAGACTACTGGCTATTATACTTTAACCGTTGTCGATCAGGAAAACAATCAGAGAACATTGCTCATGGCTCCAGTTGTGCCACAACAGCAAGCTCAACAACAAGCACCTAGACAAGTTGAGTAGAATAGATAATAATTAAAGCCTTTTTCTCTAT
>CAYIWL010000057.1:0-5101 GCA_964367085.1 Candidatus Woesearchaeota archaeon | reverse complement strand
GAATACTTTTTCTTCTTTAGGATTGGAAAATGCTTTATCTGCTGTTGATTCTTTAAAGCTGGGAGATAATGGATATGAGTTTAAGGAGGAAATAAAAGAGGAGTTGAGGAGGAAAACGGAAAATAGGTGTAATCCATCAGAGGAGGAAATAAAAATGATGGTAGAAAAAGTGCTAAAAGATTCGAGAATAATCTTCCTAAGGGAAAAAGAAAAAAGCTTGAATGATGCCTATATCTTTAGTGATGGAAGTAGGGAATATCTTATTGAAGAAATTTTAGAGTCTGCAACTAAAATCTGTATTAGTTCTGAAGAGATTATTTCACTTCTTCAGTTTATTTCAGACGAGGAAGTATCTTTCGTCTATAATAATCTTGACAGTACATTATCAACTTTATACTCTGTAAAAATTTCTAAAGAAAGGATGCTCCATATAATTAGAGGGTTAATACAAAACATTCGAAGTTATTATGGTGACCAAACAAAAAACGATATAGCGGATTATATATTTCAAAAACTTCCGAGTATAGCTTTTGCTTTTTATACTGCGGGTTCTCAACCACAAACTATAGAATTAGTCATAAATAGCTTTTATAACTTTGAATTTTATGAGGGAAAATGGAGATTAAAACCAACCTATCTGGGAAGATTTACAATAGGCTATTTAATTGAAGCATTAGAAAAAGGTGATCTTGACAATGATGGAAAAAATTTAATTGTCGATTTCTTACTAGATTATCCTGAAAATGTACGTGTAGTAAGTAATATAGAGTTTATATTATCTAACCACAACTCCATCTCCCCAGAAGTTTTATTTGGCCTTATGCAAAAAAATGATTTATTTCTTAGAATCTATAACCATCCTAAAATATCAAATTATGAAAAAATAATTAGGAATACAATATCTCTTGCAGTTTTTAGAGATGTAATTAGAGAAAATGAGGATATTGAAGGCATAGAAAGATCAATAGATGATATATTAAAGAAAAGAGAAATTTTCGGTGAAAAAATAATTTTGGGAGGAGAAGAAACTTTTATAGCTTTTGCACATGAAGAAGGAAGAATGATTGAACAAAGCCGAAAAATTAATGATTTTGCCAGTAATAGAAAAGGGGATTGGGAGGGGATAGTTACATCGCCACTTCAAGGAATGCAAAGTAAAGAAACAATAAAGGAAATTATTGCTGAGTCTAGGGGAAAAACAGTGATATGGCCTACTACTCATGGATCGCCAAGTTATTTATGTTTAGCTCGGGGTACTCCTGATATTATAGACGAGGAGTCTATAGAAACATGCGAAGGCTTTAGATTTGATGAATTTGGAGAAATATTGCTTGAGAGAGGAGATTTAGATGAAGTGACTCTAATAATTTCTCAATGTTATGGGTATGATTTTGCTGAAAATCTTTTGAATTATTTAAAGGGGAAAAGCAAAACTCTGCCAACTATAATTACAGCTGGAAATAAAGGAAAATCTACCGTTAGTATTCGTAATAGCGGTAGATTAGAAAACGTATTTTTTATATCACTTCAAAGATTATCCCTCTCTTACGGACAGCCCCTCTTAGGAAAACATGTATATGAAGCTGAAGAGGTTTCTTATAATTATCAAGATATTGCAGTATTCTTTTCAGAAATGGGGGATTACAAAGAAATAGCACTAAACTCTTTTAACCATGATTGCCCAGTTTGCGAAGGAGATTCCTGCCCGATAAATATTGAAGGAACAGAAACTTAACTGAAAAAACAAAATTATAAAATAGACGGCTGTGAAATTTTAACAAGTTCCTTATTGGAGCGTTGGTGCAACCCTAATTTTTTAGAGCATATTTTGATGCTAAACTAAGGACTTAATACAACACGTTGTATGTTAAGACTAGGATTGCACCACCACTCTTATTGAGAAGTTTTATATAGAAATTTAAAATAAAAAACCAAACATTTATATATAAGTATATATAAATAATAGTATAAGTATATATAAAATGAAAGAAATTTTACACTATCCGAATCTGAAAACAGTGCTTATGGTAGAAAAAGTGCTAAAAGAAGCAGAAACAACACTTACAAGGGAAGAGATAAAGAGACAACTTTCAACAAAAATCATGCATCAGACATTGAATACTATTCTGGAATATTTGGAAAAAAGAGGGCTAATCCTTGATGGTCATAAAGGGGTTCTCTGGACACATAACGAAAGCCCTAAACTGCAAGAAGCAATTAGAAGAGGGACAGAAGTATGACTTTTAGGGGGAAAGAGGTAAAAATTATTTTTTCTGAGGGGGCCATAGAGCAGTACAAAGAGCTTAATAGAATTGTTGGGAAGGAACTACAAAGAGGGGTAAACTCTTCAGTCCATCAATCTATCTTTAGATCAATAGAAAGAGTAAAGGAATGGTTAAAGGAAAATCCATTTGTTGGAGATCAAATTAAGAAAAGCCAGATTCCTAAATACTATATTGAAAAATATGAGGTTACAAACTTGTGGAGAATTGAATTATCAAATTACTGGCGACTTATTTACACCATACAATCTAATGAAGTAGAGATTATTGATTTCATTCTTGATATTGTTGATCACAAAGATTATGATAAAATATTTGGCTACAAAGGTAAATAATATACAATGATTAAAGTTAAATGATTCTATTAGTGATTTCGTTTCTTTAGCTTTTGGGAAGTTTTATATAGAAATTTTCCTCTGATTTAGTTATGAAAAAAGAGGCTTTATTTGCTTTGTTTTTTGTCTTGATGCTTGTCAGTTTTATTTTTGATAGGGAGATATTGGGATTTTTTGATTACCTTAATGCGATATTGCCTGCTGCTGTTTTTTTTTCCATGTATTCAATAAGCCATATTCTCTTTTTTGTTGCTGTTGTTTTCCTTAGCTGTTATTTGCTGCGAGATAAAAAAAAGACAGCTTATCTTTTTTTAGGAGCAGTATCAGCATATCTCGCAAGCTTTGTTTTAAAATCACTAATTCAGAGAGTAAGGCCTATCGGTGCAGATTTAGTCATTGCTTCAGATACTTTCAGCTTTCCGAGCAGCCATGCTACTGTGTATTTTTTTATTTTTGCATTCATGACTGGGCATTTCAAGAAATATAGGTTTATTTTTTTAGGAATCGCGCTGCTTGTTTCTCTTTCTCGGGTTTATTTAGGAGTGCATTATCTAAGTGACGTTATCGGAGGAGGATTGTTAGGGGTTGGGACTTATTTTGCTTTGAAAAAATGGACAAAGACATAGAATTTAGGAGGCAGATATTTCATGTAGTGCTTGGAGTTGTATTAGTTTACCTATTGTATATAGGGATGTTAAATTTACTTTTGATGTTTTTCTTGCTCTTAATCGGCTTTGTTCTTTCTCTTCTTTCTAAGAAATATGACTTAATTTTTGTAAGATGGTTTTTGAGGAACTTTGACAGGAAAGGAGAGAGCCTGCCTGGATATGGAGTACTGACTTATTTTTTGGGATGTATAATTGCCCTCGGTTTGTTTAGAAAAGAGGTTGCTTTAGCCAGTATACTAGTTCTTGCATTTGGCGATAGCTTTTCTCATTTTGGAAGATTTGGAAATATTAGAAACCCTTTTAGTGATGTTAAGTTCCTTGAGGGGATGGTTATTGGGGTAATTGCCGGAATGCTTGGAGCTAAACTGTTTGTTCCTTGGAAAGCAGCTTTCTTTGGAAGCTTAGTTGCGATGAGTGCCGAGGGATTGGACTTAACTGTTTTCAAGAAGAAAATAGATGATAATTTGCTGATCCCTATTGTGGCTGGGCTGATAATGAGCCTGTTTTAGTGTTGCCATTTTAAAGTGGGGACTAAGCGAAAGGTTTATAAACGTAATATTTGGATAATTCTAGTAGTTTTAGGGGGTTAAAATGTACAAAAATTTAGACAAGAAAATAGGTTTTATCGGAATAATTTTAGTTTTAACTTTGTTAACTATATCTAGCGCTTTTGCTTCAATGCAAGCAACTGTGACTAATCCTGCTGCTGACGCGCCAGGAAAAACTGTTATCGGTAGCTTTGTTTTGACAGATAATGATACTGGTACTGATACAAATGCTGTGACAGGAATAACTTTTGCTGCTTCTAGTTTAGTAGGCGTTACTGACAATACAAAAAACATACCTGCTTCGGCAATAACACTTGACCCAGCTTCAATATCTACACTTGCTGATGGCGCAAGCCAGACTGTAACTGTAAATGCTGCAATCCCTGCAAATCAGGTTGCACAGACTTATCAAGGATCAGTTACTGTTACTGGAACAGAAGGAGGGGCTGCTGTATCTATAAGCCTACAACTGAGCGTTGTTGTAAATTCATTAACTGCTTTAGATGTTTTGACTTATGATAATGCAACTGCTTTAGAGATAATCGGTGAGGAAGGGGAAACTGGATTGACTGCTGCACTCCAAATCAAAAATAATGGAAATTCTGTCTTTTCTGGATTGACTTTTGATACCTCTGCTTTAGATTTGACTGATAGCGATAATAATGCAATTACTTTACTATTCTCTGACCTTGGATCTGTAAATCCTGGAGAGACTAAAACTGTAACTGCCACTGTTGGCTATGGAAATAATTTGAACCTTGATACGTATGGAGGCATTGCTAATGTTAAACAAGGCAATACTGTATTGGATTCATTCAAAATTGATTTGAAAGTGCATCCTGAAATTTGCGAAGATGGTATTGTAAAAGAAGGAGACAAGAGCTCAAGAGCTACTGCTGATCTTCAGCTAAACATCAAGAAACCAGACAATGGAGATGATTTCAAGCCTGGAGAAGAGCTAGGAATTGAGGTTGATGTTGAAAACGATGGAAAGGATAACTTAGATGTTGCTGTAATCGTTACCTTGTACAACCTTGACGAGGATGAGGAAATTGTTAGCTATGAGGCTGATTCCCAAGAGATAAATGACGGGAATAAAGAAACATTTGAGTTTGACTTGGAGATACCAAAAGACTTTGATGGCGACGACAGTGACAGATATGTGCTGTTTGTAAAGGCTATTGAAGATGGTAGCGAAGAAGATAACTGCAACTTTGATAGCATTGATCTTGATTTCAGCAGAAATAAGGATGATGTAATCGTAAAGA
>CAYIWL010000056.1:0-5181 GCA_964367085.1 Candidatus Woesearchaeota archaeon | reverse complement strand
GGACAGAACGGAAGCTACTTAGCTGAATTCTTGCTTGATAAGGGTTATGAAGTTTATGGGATAATAAGAAGGACGTCTACTTTTAATACTTCAAGAATAGATCATTTATTCAAAGACCCACATGAGATTAATGTCAAGCTTCATCTTGTTTTCGGCGATTTAGATGACTCCTCTACAATAAATAGGATAATCAGAGAAGTAATGCCGGATGAAATCTATAATCTGGGTGCACAGAGCCATGTTCGGGTCAGTTTTGATATCCCAGAATACACCGGAAACGTTACAGGATTGGGGGCAACAAGAATTCTTGAAACTATTCATCGGATTGAAAAAGAAAACGGTAAAAAAATTAGATATTATCAGGCTTCTTCCTCTGAAATGTTTGGAAAAGTTCAGGAAATACCGCAAAAAGAAAATACTCCTTTCTATCCAAGAAGTCCATATGGGGCTGCCAAATTGTATGCCTACTGGATTACAAAAAATTATAGGGAAGCTTACAATATATTTGCATGTAATGGGATCTTATTTAACAATGAATCCCCAAGAAGAGGAGAAACTTTTGTAACGAAAAAAATAACAAGGGCTGCCGTCAGAATTAAAGAAGGAGTCCAGGATTGCTTGTACCTTGGAAATCTAGATGCAAAAAGGGATTGGGGGCATGCAAGAGACTATATTCAAGCTATGTGGTTGATGCTACAGCAAGATAAAGCAGATGATTATATTATCGCAACAGGTGAAGCACATACGGTCAGAGAGTTTTTAGAATTAGCATTTAAGGAGGCTGGAGTTGAAATTGAAAGCAATGGCAAAAAGGGAATTGAAGAAGAATATATAAGGAGAGATAATGGAAAAACTGTAGTAAAAATAGACCCAAGATACTTCAGACCTACAGAAGTGGATATCTTGATTGGAGACTCATCCAAGGCCCGCCAAAAACTTGGTTGGGAGCCGAAGATTAAATTTTATGATTTGATAAGAGAAATGATTCAGCACGATATGGCTGAATTACATAATGAACTATACGGTTCTAGAGGTGCGAGATGATAAAGTTAATGAAGTCTACTTTTTATGATGAAGAGGCGACTAAGAAAAAATTATGCAATTTTATAATGGATTCTGAGCAATTAAGCATGGGTAAGAAATGTCTTGAGTTCGAAAAAAAATTTTCTGATTATCAGGGGAGGAAATATTCTGTTTTCTTTAATAGTGGCAGCTCAGCCAATTTTGCACTTATCTATGCATTAATTAATCTCGGATTGATCAAAAAAGAAGACAATGTGGGGTTTTCTGTCTTAACATGGGCAACAAATGTTATGCCTCTGTTGCAATTAAACTTGAACCCTATACCTGTAGATGTTTCTTTAAGCCATCTGAACGTCTCGTCTGAACATCTAGAAAAATCGTTGAATACGTTTGAAAAAAAATGTTTGTTTTTAACTAATCTTCTTGGTTTTTGTGGGGATCTGGACAGGATTAGGAAAATTTGCAGTGATAAAGGTATATTGTTAATAGAAGATAATTGTGAATCTCTTGGAAGTGAGTTTAGTGGGAAAAAACTTGGAAACTTTGGATTAGCAAGCACGTTTTCATTTTATGTCGGTCATCATTTATCCACAATTGAGGGGGGAATGGTTTGCACTGACAGTGAAGAGCTTTCTGATATGCTGAAAAAAATTAGAGCACACGGATGGGATAGAAGCCTTGATGAAGAAAAGCAAAAAAAATTGAAAGAACTGCATAAGGTTGATGACTTTTATTCTAAATATACGTTTTACAATCTAGGGTTTAACTTTAGACCTACGGAAATACAGGGGTTTATTGGAGTGGAACAGCTAAAATACATTGACAATTTAAACAAAATCAGGAATAAGAACTTTCTGGAGTTTGACTCTATAGTTAAAGACAATCCAGATTTCTATGGACTAGACGTTGACCATATGGATTTCATTTCTAATTTTGCTTATCCCTTAATTTGTAAGGATAAAGAAACTTTTGAAAAGTATAAGAATAAATTTAAGGACATAGTCGAGATAAGGCCTATTGTCGGGGGAAGCATGATAGAGCAGCCATTTTTTAGGGATTATTTAGCTCACAAGGCATCTAATGATCGTTTCCAATGCCCAAACGCAAAAAATAT
This sequence comes from Candidatus Woesearchaeota archaeon, assembly GCA_964367085.1. GTDB lineage: Archaea > Nanobdellota > Nanobdellia > SCGC-AAA011-G17 > ARS1403 > JACPIN01. Next base: position 3,044 of record CAYIWL010000056.1, on the reverse strand, counting down.
CCACGAATTTGGGTTTTATTTTCCTAATAACCCCGAGTTAACAGAGCAGGAAAAAGGAGTTATCTCTAAACTTTTAAAGGATAAGAAATAAATTTATAAGGTTATTTTTCTTAACAATTTTATTTGAAGAAAGCCTTTATTTGGTGCTTCAACATTGTACAATGAAAAGAGAATATGGAAAAAGATTCTAAGATACTAGTAACGGGTGGCGGAGGAATGGTTGGGGCATCCCTAGTTAAAAGACTAAAAGAAAGCGGATATGTTAATCTGTTTACCCCTCCATCTAAAGAATTGGATTTAAGGAGTCAAAAAGATGTTGAAGAATATTTTAACAAGCACAAGCCCGAATATGTTTTCCATTTAGCAGCGAAGGTTGGCGGAATTTTAGCAAATATTGAAACGCCTGCAGATTTTTTATATCATAACTTAATTATGCAGTCGAATGTGATTGAATCTGCAAGAAAACATAATGTTAAAAAATTATTATTCCTTGGAAGTTCCTGTATTTATCCAAAAAATTCGCCTCAACCAATGAAAGAAGATTACGTATTAACTGGGAAACTAGAGCCGACTAATGAGGGATATGGTATATCCAAAATTGCTGGGTTAAAGTTATGCGAATATTATAATAAGCAATATAAGACGAATTTCATTAGTTTAATGCCTTGCAATTTGTATGGTTATAATGATCATTTCGATGCAAAAAAATCGCATGTAGTTCCTGCACTAATATTAAAATTCCATCTTTCTAAAATACAAAACCTCCCCTTTGTTGAAATATGGGGTACTGGAGATGTAAAAAGAGAGCTTTTATTTGTTGAGGACTTAACTGATGCAATTATCTATTTCATGTTAAACCACAATGCAAAAGATTTGGGCCCATTTATCAACATAGGATATGGAAGAGAAGTTACAATTAAGGAGTTAGCATTCATGATCAAAGAGATAGTAAACTATAATGGAGAAATTAGATTTGACACAAATAAGCCAGAAGGGATGTCTGAAAAACTTGTAGACATAACAAAATCAAGTAAGTTAGGCTGGAAGCCAAAAACAGACTTAAAAGATGGTTTAAAAAGAACTTATGAATGGTTTTTAGAAAATGAACAAAATTAAAGGCAGCTTAATTATCTTGACATGGAATGAGATAGAAGGCATAAAGAAGATTTTTCCACAAATACCAAAAGACAAAATAGAAGACGTATTTGCTGTTGATGCAGGCTCTACCGATGGAACATTGGAATATTATAAAGAAAATAACATCAAAGCTGTCATACAAGAAAAAAAAGGAAGGGGAGAAGCTTTTAGAATCGCTATAAAAGAGGCCAAATGTGATAACCTAGTTTTTTTTAGCCCTGATGGGAATGAAAATCCAGAAGATATCTTAAGATTATTTAATCATTTAGATGAGGGATATGATATGGTTATTGCTTCTAGATTTATGAAAGGGGCCAGATGTGACGAGGATGATAAATTAATAAAAATAAGAAAATTCGGCAATAAAACATTTACAAAAATTGCTAATATTTTATTTAGAGGAAATTTAACTGATTCTATTAACGGATTCAGAGGGATGAAAAGAGAGGCTTGGAAAAAAATAAGTCCTGATGCTGAAGGGTTTGGTATTGAATTCCAAATCTCAATAAGAGCATTGAAAAATAAAATGAAAGTTTTTGAGTTTCCTACTATTGAAAATGAAAGAATTGGAGGAGAGAGTACTGCTAGGAGTTTTAAAGTTGGATATCAGTTTATTGGGTTGCTGATTAAGGAATTTTTTAATAGGTAACAATTTTAGGGCTAGATTTACTTGGCTTTAACTTCTGGATCCCTTGCATAAGAAAAATCTTTTTTATAATCTTGATAAGAATCCCTAATATCTCCAATGCATTCAACGCGGATCCAATCGTATTCTGGAACATTCAACTCTAAAATGTCTCCAACGATTGTAGAAGCCCCCCATGCGCCTCTAATGGTTCCATTCTTTAATTCAGCCTCATTAATGACTTTAGTTAATCCTTCATTTCTTAATTCTTTTCCAGCCAGAAGCTGGTTAGCGACTTCGTAAAATAGAGGGTTAGTTACCTCAGCACAAAAAAAACTAGATACAAAATTTATCTCTTTTTCTTTGGCTTTAACTTTTATTCCATCAATGCTAACAAGATAATCACTTAAAGGAGTTAGGTTTCCAACAACAGCATTTCTAAACTCCATCCTTATATCATAAGAAACAGCCTTTTCCCCAATTTTAAAATTTTTTTGGGTATAAGCACTCTTATCTCTAAGGTTAACTAGGGTTCCAATAGTTTCTTCAGAAAAATGTTCATCTTGCAGTTCTTCATGCAATTCTTTAGTAACGGTGTCTAAAGGAGAGTTATGTCCATTGGCATTTCCTCCAATAGGAACGTAGTGTCCTATAAAGACAGTTACTGGATATTCTTCATCATAAATTCCAAAAATTAAGTCTCCAGTCGAATCAATAGGTCGAATTAAAGTTACTGCTGCATGGTGTCTTACATTTTTCATAATGAAAAGAGATAAGTTAAGATTTTTAAGCTTTTTGACCGATAATTTTATCTATAATCTTGGAGGTGGAAATTTTCTCAAATTCTTTAGGACACCATCTTTTCAAAATTTTTAATTCAACATTATACCTGTCAGAGATTTCTTTTCTTTTTTCAATGTCTTTAGCGTCTTCATTTACAACATAAACATTAGGTTTCAACTTTTTGAATATTGTACTAAGTGAGACTAATAAAGAAGATTCTCCTGTTTCAAATGGACTATCTAATAAACAATAATCTACAACCCTCAATGAATCAACGTTTTTTAATCTAATATGCTCATTTAGTATTGGTCTATTTTTTCCCTTGTAATATTTTATAAGCTTGTCATCCCCCATTGCCACTACAAGAATGTTTCCAAATTTTTTGCAGTCTTCAAAAAATATTATGTGTCCTGCATGTGTTAAATCAAATGTACCTGAGCAGAAAACTATTTTTTTATTAGAGTATTTTTTCCTTAATCCTTCAAGATCCTCATAACTG
>CAYIWL010000055.1:0-5289 GCA_964367085.1 Candidatus Woesearchaeota archaeon | reverse complement strand
ATTTCAATTCAGACGGAGTAATAAATTTTGAAGACTTTTTCATTTTCTCGGACAACTATGGAAAAAGTTGTGAATTAGCAACACAGCAGCAACAAACAAGCGGAACACAAACACAGAATATTACATTGCAGCCAACAATTTTAAAGACAGGAATAACAATCCCAAGCATAATAGAGATTACAACAGCTCAAGGAACAACATCCACAAAAGAATTTCAAATAACGAATAATAACGAAGAAAACTCAACTTTAGTATCCTTTAGCATTAGCGGATTATTCACAGACAATTCAAACCAAATTTCATTTATCTTGCCGCAGCAAAAAAACATACTTTCTAATTCGACAGAGAAATTCATTTTGACAGTAACTACCCCAGCAAATATGGATGACAGAGATTATTCCGGATTCCTCGAAGTTAAAACAAAGGAAGAAACAAAAAGTGCAAATTTAAGGATTCAGGTAGGGCCAAAATTGTGCAGTTCGGGAGTAATAGGAGACTTAGATATTTCAACGCATAAGCCAGATAACAATGATAAGTTCGAGCCAGGAGAATCAATACCAATAGACTTCTCAGTCAGGAATAACGGTCAGAAAAAAGATGTCTCAGCAGAGATAATCATTTACAATCTAGACGAAGATGACGAAATAGAAACAGAATCCATCGATGATATAACAATTAGCTCATTTTCAAGCGAAAGAAAAGACTTCGAAACAGAGATAGATTTGCCGAATGAAAAAGAGATTGGAGAAGATGATTTGGCGATAATCATTAAGGCATTTGAAGAAGGCAATGAAGACAAGCAGTGCTCTCAACAAATAATTCCGATAAAGGTTGATAGACAGGAAAAAGATGTAAAAATAACTTCATTCAATTTCCCGCAACAGGCAGTATGCAATTCAGAAACTAAATTCTCAATCTCAGTTGAAAACCAAGGCGAGAATAATGACAAGGAAGTTTATATCATGCTCAAGAATAAAGATTTAAGCATTGATTTAAAATCAAACGCATTTGAATTAAAAGACGTCTATGAAACAAAAAATAAAAAGTCACAGGAGTTTTTCTTCACAATCCCAGTAGTACAACCAGGTCAGTACCCAATTGAAGCAAGTATTTCATTCGACGAAGGAAAAAGCTCAGATTCAGAAATAAAAACCTTGCAGGTGGAATGCGAGGAAGCAAAGTCATTGGAAGCAGCAAAAAAAACGACGACAGGGGCTGCATCATGGCAGGGACTCATGGCAGACGATGATAAGCAAGTAATCAATTCAGCATTTGAACTGTCAAAAATATTATCAATAATAGTCGCATCCCTCATAGTTATTGGATCATTAAAAATATTAATTCTAGGTTCAAGTAGAATTTAATAAACTGAAGAAACAAATCATGATTGTAAGAGAAGCAGTCAAAACCAGCATTAAGATAAGATAATTCTTTGTTTTTGATTCGTACAAATAATCTCTTTTGTTTTAGATAGGTTTAAATATATACAAAATATATCTTCTGTATATACATGATAGAACGGGAATTTGACGCCAAGATAAGAAAAGTTGGAAATTCTTTTGTTATTACAATACCTTCAGCAATAATTGGCAGATTTAAGCTAAAGCCGAAAAAATACATCACTGTAAAAATAAAAGATGAATAATACAAAAACAATTGCAGGAAGAACGAATGTTTTAATTTTAATATTTTTATTAGTCATCCCAGTAACCATTGCAATAACCGGAACAGGAGGAGGTTTAACCGTAGATGGCCATACAACGACTGCATCTTTCAATTCGACAAGTCAATTTGATGTGAGGGGACTGTCTGATTACATCGCCGGCCAGTTTAAATACCCTTCATTAACTGAAATTCTTCTTCGCGGAAGGTTCTCACAACTTCAAGCGGAGAATACAGCTCCCGCAACTCCTTCGATAGAATCCCAAGCAAATGATACCTACAGCAATGTTACTTCTACAACTTTCTCATGGACAAACACTACAGATGCTGACAATGACACAACCTCCTACATTATTGAAGTGTATAACGATTCGGCATTGACGCTGGAATTTGTAATAAATAATTCTATTGTAGAAACTGCCACCCCGACAGAGACGATAATAAACCTGCATACAGATCAAGCCTATTATTGGAGAGTTGCTGCAAATGATTCTGGAAAAAATTCGTCATTCTCTGATTTGAGGATGATAACCATAGACACAACTTTGCCGACGGCATTCAATATTACCTCTCCAGCAGATGCATCGTCATCAACAGATAACTCCCCTACTCTGGGATGGGATGCATCGACCGATACCAACCTAGATAATTATACAATTGAATTATCAACAAAAGCAGATTTCTCAACGATAAGCAGAACTGAAAATTCATCTACGAATGCATTCAGCAGCTGGAGCAGTTCCCTATCAGCGGATACTTATTATTGGCGTGTAAGTGCAGTTGACAAGGCAAACAATCAAAGAATGAGTGATAATAATTTAAGTTTCATCATAACAGCATTAACAAGCACAACAACACAGGGAGGAGGAACAGCTTCAGTAGCAGGAGGCACATCTCCAAAACCGTATTCATTCCACATAATAGCCCCGCCTTCAATCACAATCTTCCAGGGGGATTCAATTATCATCCCGTTGGAAATACAAAATCTTGGAAAGGAGATAAATATTAATGATATAACATTATCAGTAGAAGGAGACAGCCCGCTAATAAAGCCAAGCCTAGACAAGACATCAATAGCCACCTTAAAGCCCTCATCATCTATAACAACAAATTTGATAATTCAAGCAGCAGAAAACACCGGAACGTTTTCAGTGACGATAACAGCGGATGCATCTCTCCCAAGGCTCCATGATGCAGTTAAGATAATAACAAACATAGTAGGGAAAGAGGGTCCAGAAGAAGATGCAGCGCAACAGCAGTTAATTTTCGCAAAGAAACTATTCGACGGAAATCCGCAGTGCAGTGAGCTTTTAGAAACAATAGAACGAGCAGAGCAGGAGCTTGAGAATGATAATCCGACAAGAGCATTAGAGTTGACTTCAGAAGCGGTTAACAAGTGTAAAGAACTGATTGCAGTTAAAGTAAGCAAGAAGCCTGGATTGCTGGGGATAACAATAAATGCAATAAGAGAAAACAAAACTGCCTCAATAATTTCATCTGAAGTACTGGCTGCGTTAATATTACTAGCCGTGATCTTCAAGAAATTCATAAGAAAAAAACCTAAAGTGATAAAACTTGATTTCTAAGACTCCGCCAACATTAAATAATACTAAACTACAATAATAGAATAGTTATAAACAGAAACATTTAAATAATAAAAAAATTAGATAATACTAGGTGAAGCATAATTCCTGAGTTAAGAAAAACAACCAGTCTGAAGATAGATCCCGAAATCTGGAAGAGTGCAAAGAAGAAGTGCATTGACAAGGATAGTTCAATTTCAGAATACATTGAATCCTTGATTGAGAAAGATTTGAAGAGAGGTGCAGCATGAATAAGCTCTTCAAGCTAATGCTGCTGGGAATTGTAATTTTATCCTCGATATATTCAGCATCAGAACAAATCGACATGTCTCTGTTGGATTTATACATTAAAACTAAACTAGTCGCAAATTGCGACCTTCAAAAAACAGAAGAGGGGAATAGATGAGCAGTATTATATTAAATGAACAGGAGATTAGAAATAAAATTTATACAATCAGAGGCTTACAAGTAATGCTTGATGAGGACATAGCTAGACTTTATGATGTTGAGACAAAACAACTTAACAGAGCTGTTAAAAGAAACATTGAAAGGTTCCCAAAGAATTTCATGTTTCAATTAAACAAAAATGAGTTTGAAATCTTGAGGTCACAGATTGTGACCATGGATTCAAAAGATAAACCTTTGAGGTTCCAAATTGGCACCTCAAATCATGGGGGTAGAAGATATGCTCCTTATGCCTTTACTGAACAAGGAGTAGCTATGCTTTCTGGGGTCCTAAAAAGTAATACAGCTATAAGTATCAGTATACAGATAATAAACGCTTTTGTGGCAATGAGAAAATTCATTTCAAACAATGCCCAAATTTTTAAGAGGTTAGACAAGACAGAACAAAGACTTTTAGAGCATGACAATAGATTTGAGCGGGTTTTCAACTTAATTGAAAGCAAAGATATAAAGCCAGAGAAAGGAATATTTTTTGACGGACAGATTTTTGATGCTCATAAATTTTTCTCAGACATAATAAGATCTGCAAATTCTTCAATTATATTAATTGACAACTATATAGATGACTCTACTTTGACGCTATTTATCAAGAGAAAGGAAAATGTAAAGGTTAAGGTATTCACTAAAGAGATATCAAAACAACTATTGTTGGATTTAAAGAAATACAATTCGCAGTATCCTAACATTGAAATCAAAGAATTCAAACGGTCACATGACAGATTTATTATAATAGATAATAAAGAAATTTACCATTTCGGAGCATCATTGAAAGATCTTGGAAAGAAATGGTTTGCCTTTTCTAAATTTGATAAAGAAGCATTTATTTTGCTTGATAGGCTAAAATTAAAAGAGGGGCAACATGAATAAAACAATTATCTTAGACACTAATGTGTATGGTGAAATTTTAATCGAAAGGTGTAGCGAAGAGATAATTGAAAAGATAAGAACAAATAAAGCAATAATTGTTTACGGTACAGATGTAATTAAAAGTGAGCTTAACAAAACTCCGGAGCATGTAAAATATAAGGGAATATTGACGAGAACATCCTTATTACAAATATATAACTCTATTATAGATCATGGATTAACAACTTCCCCTTTAGCGGAATATCTAGCAAGAGAATATTTTAAAGAGTATAAGGAGCTATTTTCAACAAGAAGAACAAAAGAAAAACACAATGAAGAAAATTTAAAAAATGATTTTAAGATAGTGGCAATTGCTTCCTTAAATTCTATGGACATTATTGTGTCCTCAGATAAAAGAACACTATTATCTGAAGTTTCAAGTAAAATATACAATAAAGTCAACACAGAAAATAATCTCAGAATACCCGAGATGATAGAGTATCAGAAATTCAAGGAGGATTATCTAAAATGAAGTCAGTTAACAGGTTCTCCTCCATGATATCTGATAAATTGCCTTACAGATTCCATCAATTTAGGATCGTGATGTACTTTCTTAATAAGTTTCTTTACCTTTTCCATACTTGGTTTTTCCTTTTTCATAGTAGTTCATGTTGTATCAAAATTTATAAAACTTTCGAAGAGGTGCAGCATGAGTAAATTCTTTAGATCAATG
>CAYIWL010000054.1:0-5440 GCA_964367085.1 Candidatus Woesearchaeota archaeon | reverse complement strand
GATTTATGATGTACTAAACTCAAACATATACTATAAATGATTGGGATCAACTTACTAATTCTTTATTTTCTTCTTTCGTGAACGTTTCTTTCTAAGAAAGGTTCGAGGAAAGGCAGATGGAAACTTCGTGTCCATTTCTCTAAAATTTACTCATAGAAACCCTTAAAAATTAAATTCCTGTTTTTAATTACATGGTATTGAGAAGCATAGTTTGCACAATTATAGGACATGTGGATCATGGAAAGTCGCAGATAGTTGAGACTATAACTGGATTAAACATCGTTGAGAAGGAGGCTGGAAGAATCACTCAATGTATAAATGCGATAAATGTCCCTTTTTCTTTGATAGAGAATGTGATTGGAGGCTATAAAAACAAGATAAAAATCCCTGGATTATTGCTGATAGATACTCCCGGGCATGCATCATTTACAAACCTTAGAAAAAGAGGGGGAAGCCTGGCTGATATTGCAGTTCTTGTTATTGATCTTAATGAAGGAGTGAAAATGCAAACTATGGAGTGCATTGAAATCCTGAAACATAATAAAACTCCTTTTGTGATTGCTGCAAATAAAATAGATTTAGTCCCCGGGTTTAGTTTTAAAAATAAACCTCTGATGGAGACTATAAATTCCCAATCTGAAAACACCCGAAATGAGATTGATAAGAGAATCTATGGCATTGTCGGAAAACTCTCTGAGTATAATTTTGATTCTGAAAGATTTGATCGAGTAGAAGATTACACTAAAAAAATAGCCATTATTCCCACGTCTGCAAAACTGAAAATTGGAATTCCTGAGTTATTACTCGTCCTTGCAGGTCTTGCTCAGAAATTCATGGAAAGCAAGCTTAGTATTGACGTGAATAAACCTGCAAAAGGCGTTGTGCTTGAAGTTAAAGAGGAGAAGGGATTTGGAAAGACCATTGATGCTATTATCTACGATGGAAAGATTAAGGTAAATGACGAGATAATAATTGCCGGATTGGAAAAGCCTATGATAACCAAAGTCAGGAGCTTATTAGAGCAGTCGATTAAAAACAGCAAATTGGTTCCGGTTAATGAAGTGGTAGCTGCCTGCACTGTGAAAATAATACCTAAAGACACTGATGAAATATTTGCAGGAATGCCCTTTGAAGTCGTCGATAAAACTAATGAAAATAGGATAAGAAAAGAGATTCAGAAAGAAGTTGAGGATGTTCTTATTGAGACTGACGATGGTGGAGTGATTGTAAAAGCAGATTCACTTGGAAGCCTTGAGGCATTAACATCCTTGCTTAGAGAGAATATAATTTCTATAAAGAAAGCTTCTCTTGGAAGCATAAATAAATCAGACATAGCAGAAGCATCAGCTGAGGAAAATAAAGTTTACAAAACAATACTTGCGTTTAATGTTAAGGGCGTTGAAAGCAATAGCGTGAAAATTATCAGCCATGATGTCATCTATAAAATCATTGATGATTACTTGAATTGGAAAGAGAATGAAACTAAAAAAATTGAGCAGGAAAAATTGAAGAACATTATCCGGCCTGGAAAGATAATTGTTTTGCCTGGGACTATATTCAGGCAAAGTAATCCTGCAATTCTTGGAGTAGAGGTTTTAGCTGGGAGGATTGCTGCAGATTATCCTTTGATGGATGAAAACGGGAGGCAACTTACTGTTCTAAAAAGCATACAGGTTGATGGGGAGAATGTGCAAAAAGTTGAACAGGGAAAGCAGGCTGCTGTCTCGCTTCCTGGTGTTGTAGTCGGAAGGCAGATATTCGAAAATTCAATACTTTTTACTGATATTCCTGAGGAAGATTTTAGGAAGCTGAGAGAGATGAAAAACTATTTAAACCCTTCAGAAGTCCAACTTTTAAAGGAAATCTCGCTGATTAAGCGTAGGAAAAATCCTTTGTGGGGGTTATGAAATTAAATGCCTGAACTGAATTTAGTTATTGGAGACAAAACAGGAAAGTCATATTCCAAGAAATTGGAAGATAATTCTGCATTAATTGGAACAAGAGTAGGAGAGACAATTAAAGGAGAGCTAGTTGGATTATCTGGATATGAGTTCAAAATAACAGGCGGGAGCAATGATGCTGGGTTTCCTATGCGCATTGAGATAAATGTTGCTGGAAAGAAAAAAATATACGCGAGAAAGGGTGTTGGGATTAAAACAAAACATAAAGGAAACTTCATAAGAAAAACTGTTGCAGGAAATTCTGTTTACTCAAAAACTTCACAGCTTAATCTTGCCGTTGTTAAATCCGGGAAGAATTCATTGGAAGAAATATTTGGAAATAAAGAGCAAAAAGAAAAAGAGGGAGATAAAGTTGAAAATTAAAACAAAGAGCGTAATCATTGGGAAATCTAAAAAAGATTCTAATTACGATGGGATGGATAGGCCTGTTTTCATAAGTTTATTTGACATAAATGATCCGCATAAAACTGATAAAGTTCCTAAAAAAAGATATGATTTTAAAAGTGGCGTTCATAAGATTATCCTGAAAAACCTTGAGATTGACTACCTTCTAGCAGGGCATGATATTTTGATAAATAATCTGCAGGAGATTGAATTTGAGAAGGATAAGGAAGGTCACTTGATTGTGACTGGAAAGCAGAAGTTTTAAAAAAGAGGTTTTCTGTTTTTAATTCAATGTCAGCAACAAATAAGGAGCATTTGCAACCCGAAATATCTATAGGAATGATAGGCCATGTAGACCATGGAAAATCTACTCTAGTGCAGGCATTAACAGGAAAATTTCCAGATACCCATTCTGAAGAAATCAAAAGAGGGATTACTATCAGATTGGGATATGCTGATTCTGTTTTTGTAAAGACAAAAGAATGGTATATGACAGAGCTGCAGGCGAAAAGAGAGAAGAAAAAATATGAAATTTTGAGAAAGGTTTCTTTCATTGATGCTCCAGGTCATGAGACTTTAATGGCAACTATGCTTTCTGGAGCTGCGATAATGGATGCTGCTTTACTTCTCATATCTGCGAACGAGCAATGCCCTCAGCCGCAAACCCGCGAGCATTTAATGGCATTGGAATTAATTGGAATAAAAGACATAATTATTGTGCAAAATAAAATTGATTTAGTTAGTAAAGAGCAGGTTGTGAAAAATCATGAGCAGATAAAGGACTTTGTAAAAGGAACAATTGCAGAAAATGCTCCAATAATTCCTGTGTCTGCACAGCACAATATTAACATAAATTATCTGATAGAATCAATCCAGGAAAACTTCAAGACTCCTAAAAGAGATTTGGAAAAAGAACCGGTTATGTTAATTGCAAGATCTTTCGATATCAACAAGCCTGGCGCGATTCCAGAGATTTTAGTGGGTGGCGTTCTTGGCGGGGCTTTAAGACAAGGAAGATTAAAGATAGGGCAGGAAATTGAAATTGTTCCTGGGATAAAATTAGATGAGAAGAGTGATTACAAACCTGTTAAAACAAAGATAGTTGCAATCATGTCTGGCAGTGAGCAGTTTGATGAGATCACTCCTGGTGGAAGTCTTGGAGTGTTAACTGAGCTCGATCCTGCAGTTGTAAAATCAGACAATCTTGCAGGAAATCTTGCAGGTATTCCTGGGAAATTGCCTAAGACGTATTTAAAATTGAAATTAAAGCCTAAATTGATTAAGAGAGTTGTAGGTGTTAAAGAAGAAGTCGAAGTTGTTCCAATAACGCATGGAGAAATGCTTATGATAAACGTGAATTCCGCAGTTACTTTAGGAATTGTAACAGACACTTCAAAAAACATTGTCTCTTTAAATTTAAGGCTTCCAATTGTTGCATCAAATCATGACCGGTTTGCAATTTCAAGAAGAGTTGGAGCAAGATGGCATTTAATTGGGGTAGGTGAGTTGGTTGAGTGAGAATATTAGGCAGCAACCACCTTTCCTTCTAGAATGTTTTTGCCTATAACTTTACTTGCATTAAGGATTTCTATCCCAATTAGTTTATCATTTTTATCAAAATCAACAATTAAATCATCATTTAACTCAATAGTTTTTTCAGCTTCTCCTTCTTTAATAGGGTACTTTATATAAATATAAGCAGCATCCACTTCCTTATCATATTCTAATTTCATAGTCTAAATTACAGTAATAATCTTTATATAGTTTTCTTCTTCTATAAATACAACTTTTACATCCCTGTTTCTTATTTTTCCAACAGCTTCTTTTCTTCCATCAAAAGACTTTTTAATGTAAGATGGATATTCTAATATATGTTCTACTTCTAGTTTGGATAACCCTCTTTGTTTTCTTCGTTTCTCTGCATGATCGGAATAAATAATGCTCATCAAAACATTAATACTTTAAACATATATAAATCTGGTGTTGGAGGATTAGTTGAGTAAATATTCTGAAAAATTAAACGTTTTGTAAAGTCTAGACCAAGCAGTTCTTAACAAATTCTAGAAACATCTCATCAGGTTTTTCTAATGAAGAAGTTAATTCAGGATGGAACTGTCCAGCCATAAAAAATTTTTTATTTGGCAGCTCTAATAGTTGCATAATCTCTCCATCTTTGGTCATTCCTGAAAATACCAATCCTTTTTCTTCCAGGATTCTGACGAATTCAGGGTTTATCTCATACCTGTGTCTGAATCTTCTTCTGATGTCTCCATTGGATATATCAAAAGCCTTGCTCTGTTCCTTAATAGAAACGTCATATCCGCCAAGCCTCATGGTCCCGCTTTTTTCAGTGATATTTTTCTGTTCCGGCAGGATACAGACAACAGGATATGGAGTGTTATTGTCTATCTCAGTAGAATTAGCCCCTTTTAATCCGCAGACATTTCTAGCAAACTCTATTACGGCTAACTGCATGCCAAAACATAGTCCAAGAAAAGGTATGTTATTTTCCCTGGCATATTTTATCGCCTCAATTTTTCCCTCAGAACCTCTGCTTCCAAAACCTCCTGGAACAATAATCCCATTGACATCTTCCAATTTTCTAATAATGTCCCCGTCGCTGGTTTCAATAAATTCCAGATTAACTTTACATCCTAGATTAGCCTCGCAATGCCTCAAGGTTTCGATAATGCTGATGTAAGAGTCCTCTAATTTAGTGTATTTGCCACATATTGCAATCTTAATTTTCTTTCCAGAATTTTCTAGATTATAGACTAAATTTTTCCATTTTTCTAGATGCGGCATAGCATTTAAATTTAGTCTTTTATTGATGATATCAACAATGCCTTCATCATGGAAAACAATTGGCATCCTATAAACAGATTCAACATCTAATCCAGTAATAACTGCATTTTTATCGACGCCACAAAAAACGGAAATCTTATTCTTAATCGCTTCATTAATTAATTCTTTGCATCTGCCCACTACAATGTCTGGCTGTATCCCCCTTTCCCTTAACAAATTCACGCTCTGTTGTGTTGGCTTGGATTTTTGCTCATTAGCACCGGATAGAATTGGAATGTATGTAAGATGAA
>CAYIWL010000053.1:0-5526 GCA_964367085.1 Candidatus Woesearchaeota archaeon | reverse complement strand
CTTATCAAAATTTCTTAACTAATGATTTCCATCATTAGTTAACGTAACAGAATCCTATTTTATTTTAGACCTTGTTTCATCAGAAAATAAATCAGGCTCGGTTTCAAAAATAAATGCAATCCAGAAAAAGGTTTATCCCTATTAAATTTTCCAAGATCAACTTTTCTCAATAATTTAACAAAATCATCAAATCCATCCTCTCCAAGCCTACTCAAAAATCCGGCAGCCTTAGAATGAAGCCACAACTCCCTTCCAATCCCCTTCCTTAATAACTTATCATAATCTCCTCCATTTTCAAGAGAATTAGCAAGTATCTTAGCAGCCCTCATCCCATACACTATCCCTCCAAGGGTAGTTGCCTTTACCTGCCCGGCAGCATCCCCAAGAAGATACACATTCCCGCTGCAGCATTTAGCATTGTAATCAAAAACAGGTATCACTCCGCTTTGGCATTCAACAAAGTTTTTTTTATTTATTTTTATCTTCTCAAGAAAATTTTGGAAATTTTCAGGAATGTTTTCATCGCCAACAACTCCAATTCTCGCAATCTTTTCATTCTCAGGAACGACCCAACCAAAATAATTTTTCTTTCCATTGAAGTAAACAGTAAAGGTTTCTCTTTCAAATTCTCCTCGAGCAGTATACTGATGCCCGACTTTAAACTTCCTTCCATTTAGCAATCCAATTTTTCTTCCAACTAAACTATTAGGACCATCAGCTCCAACTAAAGTATCTGTGTCAATTTCTCCATTTTCAAATCTCAGTTTTATTTTATTGTCTTTAAAAGAAAAGTCTTTCAATCTATGTTTAGTAAATATTTCAGCCCCATTATCTCTGGCTAAGTCCATCAAATGATTGTCAAAAAGATGCCTATCAACAATAATTTCGGGGTGGTTCAGTTTAAATTCATATTCCTCATTTCCAGGAGAGACCAATCGAATCCGATTAATTTTATTTACAACAAAGCCATCCTCTATACGAATCAATTCTTTTATGCTATTAGTCAAAATCCCGGTACACTGAACGGGTTTCCCAATAACAGAATGCTCTTCATACAAATTTACTTCATCATCAAGCAAGCTAGCCAGATACGCCCCGCTAGGCCCACCACCAATAATTGAAATCATAAAAAATAGTAGGAAAAAAGGTTTTAATTACTATCCATTTATTGAGAGCCTTGTTGTGCTTGTTGCTGAGGAGTCACTGGGGCCAAAAGCAAAGTTCTCTGGTTGTTCTCAGGGTCTACAACAGTCAAGGAATAAAAGCCAGTTGCCTGCACAGAGTTTAATATATTTCTCTGCTCAACAAGCCTTCCTAGTTGCTGATTTTGAAATGCAAAATCATTCTGCTTAGTTTTATAAAAGACATATCCTATCCAAGAAGCAGAGCCAACAAGCAAAACAGCAAGAACAAGAATGGTCATAATTTTCCAGTCACGATTTCGTTGTACAATTGCCAATTTTATCCCCCTTTTGTAAAAAATAAGAAATACTATATAAATCTTTTGTAATTATATCGGGATAATGTTGGAAGTAGAACTTATACTGCTAGCCTTGGCATTTATCGTCACAATAATCGCAGTAATCTCAGATATAAAAACCACAGAGGTTCCGGACTATGCAAATTATTTCCTGATTTTTTCAGCATTGTTATTAAGAATTTTATATTCGACAACAACAGGAAACTGGAGTTTCACAACCGCAGTTTTATTTTCATTCCCAATAATATTCATGTTAGCATTGATAATGTGCAAGGCAAGGCAATGGGGGGGAGGAGATGCAAAATTATTAATATCATTGAGCGTAGCCTTAGCAACATACCCATCCTTCCTTCTAAAAACTTTTTCTCCAAAGCTAGTTTTCTTCTTCCCATTAACATTGTTCATAAACATCCTGATAATAGGAGCAGCATACAGTTTAATCTACGCAATTTCATTAGCAGTAAAAAGCAATAAAAAATTCCTAAGTCATTTCAAAAACATCATAAAAGAAACAAAAAAAACTCAGTTAACAATATTATCGATAATTGCAGTAATAATTTTATTATCGTTAGCAACGAACATATCAAAAATACTTGTAATAATTATTTCACTATTCCCAATAATATTATTTTACGTTTACATCTTCATGAAAACAGTTGAAAAAGTTTGTCTGGTAAAAATGATTCCTACAAAAAATTTGATAGAAGGGGACTTAATAATAGAAAATGTTTTTCACAATAAAAAATTAATCCACGAGAAGAACCAAGAATTAACAAAAGGACAGATAGCAATAATCAAAAAATCGAACATTAAAGAAGTAAAAATAAAACAGGGAGTTGTATTTACACCAGCTTTTTTGTTAGCATTGATAGTAAGTTTAATCTTCGGAAACTTGCTGCTATATTTTATCTAGCCAATGGCCCTTCTCACATCAGTAACATCAACAGATTGCACATCATCAATATTTCCAATGCTGCTCTCGATGCCTTCAGTTTTTTTATTCTCATCCATCACGAATAAAATCTTAAGCGCATTCAATCCAAATCCAATCGGCTCTTTTTCAACTTTAGTTTCAGTATCCCCAACAGCACTTTTTATAATTTTAAGAACCTCTTTCTGTAATTTATCAAGATTAACATCAGGGCTTTCAGGCATAATCCTCAAGGTAACAACAACCTTTGCCATTTTAGTTAGGTCCCATAAATTCGCAGCTAGAACATTTGTACTTGATAGCAGTTCTCTTGCAATGCTCGCATCTGATTATCTCCGTTTTTCCACAACTAGGGCATTTAAACCTAGTTACTCCATCCTGCACATTCCTACGACAACTTGAACATTTTAACATTTTAACAAAACTACCAACCTAAAATTGCATTTATAAAACTTTTTAAAACCCAAAATCAAGTAAAAAGTATGTCCCCGTAGTTTAGCCTGGATAAAATGCAAGAGCTAAAAGCTGCAAAGTTGCGGTCCAGTGCAAAAACCTTGCGATCCGCGGTTCAAATCCGCGCGGGGACGATTAAAAAATTCTTATTATTTTTTCTCAATTCTCCCATATACTTACCGTTCATCCAATCACAAATATTAGAGCTTGAGATTCCCAACAAATTTGCAACGAAAACTGTATGGGTTTTATACATCTTTAATCCCTTCTTCAGTGACTTGGAAAATCGCTTCTGATTCAGGCAGAGCTGGAGCATCTACAAGTTTTGCAACCCTAGTTCCTTTCTTCCCCCGTCTTAAATAGACACGATATGTTGAAGCGTGTGCAAGTACATGCCCGCCAATTGCCTCAGTAGGGTCTCCAAAAAACACATCGGGCCTGGCCATCACTTGATTAGTAACATATACAGCAAGACTATACTGCGTCGCTAATTTCAGTAAAACATGTAAATGCTTGTTTAATTTCTGCTGTCTATCTGCGAGTTGTCCTCTTCCTGAAAAGTCACTTCTAAAATGCCCCATCAAAGAATCGACGATAACAAGTTTGATTGGCAATCCCTGTTTTATCAAGCCCTCAACGTTTTCAGTGAGCAACATCTGATGATCGCTGTTAAAAGATCTAACTCCTCTAAAATTTTTCAGCACTTCATTAGAATTCAAACCTTGAGCCAATGCAAGTTTAGCAATATACTCCGGCCTAATCGTTCCTTCGGAATCAATCCAAACTGCAATCCCGTCAGCTCCACCTTTATCTTTAGGAAGTTGAACATTGACAGCAAGCTGATGAGCGAGCGAGGTATTATGCAATATGGTAGGCAGATTGCCGCCAACAAACATGTGCCCTTCAGGAACAACTAAATCATATACATAGTCATTATAGTCTGCGGGTTTTATTTCTGTAATCGTATCCCAAGAAAAATAAAGCACATTGTTAATATCCATAATCACCTTCGATAAATTCCTCTCCCTTAAAAGAAGCTCTTGCATAATATAAGATTTTATCTTTTCAATTTTTACTGTATCCTTAGGAAGTCCTCTCTGCATATAGTTTCTTGTAGTAGAAGGTTTGACCCCTATACTCGCATGAATTTTATTAAATGAAAAAGGCAGTAGTTTATGCAACCTGTTAAATTCACCTTTGCTTAATTTCTCTAATCTAGCTGCAAGTTTCAGAGCATCTTTAATAATTTTTAATCCTTCTTCAAACTTAAGCTTAATTGCCAACAAAGTTTTATCATTAAGGCTGTTAGCTCTGGTTCTTTGATTAAAAACATCATAGATGTACCTCTCTCCCTTACTATAACTCGCCCTTTTTCCAATAACCTTTTGATGAGAGCCGCGATTGCCCCCAAGAGTTTCTGCATAAGTTTCTGCAATATGCTGGATTATCGGTAAAGGATATCCATATTTGCTATTCCTAAAAGAATAAATACTTTTTTTCAGTTTAAACGGCAAAGTATTGAATAACATTCTATCTTCTCCGCAAACGAAAAGTCTAAAGTAAATTTTCCCATCAACAGTTTTTTCTGTATGGGAACAGCGAATTCCCAATCTTAACAGCAGATAGCTTAAATGGTTAGCAAGAGTTTCGCTATGAGTTGTCATCTCTATCTCTCCTTTTTCAGGAAGGTAGCCATCACCGTCAATATAACCTGCCAAGAAAGATTTTATGAGGTTTTCATCTCCAAGTAATACAGACTCCGGAATATATTTATCAGATGAGTTGCATTTCATCAAATCTCCAAGCAAAGGGCTAATAGCGTTCTTTAATCCGAGATTATAGCAAACATCTTTTCTTCTTTTGTCTTCGTGAATTCTTGGTTTAAATCCAAATTTACTAAAAGTATAATTTTCAATCCAGCCGACAAGTTTTCGGTTATTATTAGAAATGCTTCTTCCGCCGCCTTCAGCTACATACAAGCCTAAGAAATAAGCATCATCTTCATCTATAATTTTTTCTCCATCATACAATAAGACCCTAGGGTATGCAATTAATCCTCCCTGGCTAAGCCCTCCAGCGGGCATCCATTGTAATCCTTTTGAAAAAGAAAGAAGTTTATGTGATCCAGTAATCCTCAATTTTCTTCCTCTCTCTGTTTTTATTTCATAGAGTTTATCAACAAATTCTTTATAAATCCCTGCAGCTTTTGTTTTTTTAATATGCCTTCCTTTTAATCCAATAACGTCTATCTCAGAAGTTTCAACAAAGAAACCATCCTCCTGTTTTCTTTCTCCATGAAGTTTTTTATATTTCTCATACATAGCGGATAAAGGTTCAATATGAGGACTATGATTATTAAAATAGATGACTGGCGTTTCAGCAGAACAGCATTTCCCCGACCCGTAAGCACCATAAGCCTCTGTAATCGCCCCGGTTTCAATTCCCCCTCCAAGCATAGCATTCAGGCTCTGGCTTCCGGTAGAGATTTTAGTTACATTCTCTCTTTTCCTCAGCAGCTCTTCTCCAGTTTCAAATCCCATCTCTAATTTTCCTCTGGCAGAATTAATTATTTTCCTGGCAGTAGCCTCAGTCACTCCAGCAATATTCACCATTTCTCCAGGAGAGGTAACGGCAATGCTCAAAAAAGTGTCATACCCTGCAC
>CAYIWL010000052.1:0-5641 GCA_964367085.1 Candidatus Woesearchaeota archaeon | reverse complement strand
TAAAAAATTTATCAAACTTGGTTTGCTAGTCAAACACAGAACAGACACCTTTGAGCTGAGCTCTTTTGGAAGGGTTCTTGGCTTTAGATACAACAAGAGATTTGGAAAATAAAATAATAAATCGCAAAAAAACTTGAATTAGAAAGACAGCCGACAGCGCAAAATAAAAAATTGAATCGCTTCACTCAATAAGACGCATGCGGTTTCTTATGAAAATTTCCCACATGATTTTAGCTGAGCTGAAATAATTTGCTCGTATTCCTCTTTCGTCCTCGAATATTGTTCTAAAGGAATACCAAGAACAAAGTGTTTGAATCTCCACTCATCAAAATATCCAGAATCATCAAAACAGATAGAGCTAATACCTTCATCAACTAATATCATTATCCTTGCTTCTATTTTTGGTATGGCAAAATAATCTGGATTTTTGACTAATTGGTATAAAACAGCATCACCAGTTTTTAATATGGGATATGCTTGAGGGAAGCCATCTTCGTTTTTTTCAGAAGGCTCAAATGAAAAAATTTTTTCTCTTAGAGAACTAATTTCGTTTTTAGAAACTAGCCTATGCTCTAAACCGCTGGCTCTGCATAAATCAATTATTTTGGCAAAAGTCATATGGTACAAGTGCCCGTTGGAGACGTAATCAATCAAAGCTTCATCAAAATAATTTTCAGCAGCCATGTTTTGCAAATATTCTCTTCTCCATTTATCTGTCGAGTCGTCGTTGAAAATTTTCAATTGTCTTTCCAATATCTCTTCATCATCATCTTCATCTAGGTCGAAATACTCGCTAAGTTTCATTCCTCCATTTGACCTCGGCACTTCCAAGATTGCTTCTTGTTCTGGATCATCTGGATATACAAGCAGTTTAGTTCTTTCAAGAAATTCTTCTCTACTCATTGTCTGTAGATGTGCTAGTTCTCCTTCCTCAGGTGTTTCAAAAATTATATAATTATCTGCCTCAAAAATCTCAGTGCCAAAAAATTCAATATCTTTAGAAATCTTTACAAGATCATCAAGGTGTTTGTTAGTTATCATTTCGGTTTTTTATTTTATTTTTGTGTAACCCACTTGTTTTATCCTATCTACCTAAACTTCTCTATACCATGATACCATGCATCATAAAAAGTCTTATCCTCATTGGTTAATAAGCTTGGTACAGGTCTTGAAATTGTAGAAGGCATGTCTTTTTTCCCGCTCCTATAATCATAATCAAGTAATCTAAGATTTTCCTGCGAAAAAGGATGCAAATCAAGATTCATAGGCCTTAAAACTTCAATATCCCCAAATAGTTTACCACTTTCACTCATGTGCCTGTCTAAAACCAAAGGCCTGATGAAACTGCTGTTATCGTATAAAACATATCTAACCTCATTATCTTTAACATATGTTATCCCTATGGTTTCGTATTTCGTGCCTTTAAAAACAGTGGCAAACCCTTCAAATCTATATCCTCTTTTTGAGAAATCATAATGAACATTTTTGATTATTCTTCTGGTATTGTTATCACTCATTCCCCTTTTGCTTTTAACAACTTCTCTTGTTACTCTATTGGTAGATAATAAATCTCTAAACAAGTCAGTACAAATTTCTTCTTCAAAACCCAATAAGTATTTGTCTGTCTCATCATAGTCCAAGCCCAAACCATAATGGGCAGTTAAAACGTCAAACACAAGGTCATCATGAAAACCGCTTACAAAAACATAGGGCATAACGGCTATTTTTTCTAGGTTCCCATCTAAGAATCTTATTTCTCTGTTCCCTCTTTTTTTGTGCTCTAAAAATATTTTACTTAAAGCAACGGCTTCATGGTAAGAAACTAAAATTAACTGTCTATCCCTTGTGTCATCAAGCCTCTCTCTGTTTAATTTATTAATTATGTCTAGATCCAATTCGCAAAATAGTCTTGCCTTTCTTTTGTTATGTCTATGGGACTGAACTCCTGAATCTATATCGAACCCCTTGGAAATATTTCCTTCCTCTAAAAATGGATTAGATACATGGACATCCCAATAGCTCATTGCCTGCTCATTTCCGCCATGCTCCTTGCTTTTAACCCTTAAAGAAACTCCACCATATTCAGAGAATCTTCCATACAATGGAACTTCACTTTTTCCGTCTAATGGCTTCAAAGGTTTTTTCCTAGTTAGATTTCTAGAGCTTCTGTGAAAATGCTTGGGTATTCTTAATCCATCCCTTGTAAAATAAATAATGTCTCCTTTATCGTCTTTTAGAATCTGAACATCATAATGCAGTAAGTCATGCTCTAACCCTACAAAATCAACTCTATGAAAATCCTTTTGGCTATCTGCAAATCTTCTTGGAGTCTTTTTTGTTCTTTCTATCCATTCTGCAACATGTGGGACTTTATCAGCCATATCTGAATCATTTTGCACTTTTTCAACCAGGTTGTTAAATCTAGTAGCCCTATCTTGTATAAACGGCATTCTGGCTTCGGCAAAAGCACTAGGAGAAAACATATACTTAGTATTATCCCTAGTATAAACAAATCCCCTGTTCAGAGCGTGGATTCCTTGCTCTTCCACTTGGTCTTCATCAAATCCTGGCATCTAAAAGCTAAAAATAATGATGTTTTTAAGCGTTTTTATAGTTGGCTTTTAATCTCTTCAACAGTCATACCTAAAATTGCAAGTTTTTGGATGGTATCTTTCCGTAGCTTTTGTGTACAACCCGGTGACATATGTCACCAGCACTTCCATACATTTTAAGGTATTAAAATTTTTATGGGCTTACAATCTCATATTGATGTTACTACCCTAAAGAAAAGAAAGATTTAAAAGGATTAAAAATCAAAATTTTAAAATATGCCGAAATTTAGTCAAGAGCCAATATATTTATTAAATTAGAAGAGAACCAATAATTACCATACTACTTAAAAGTAATTAAAAATAAGAAGATTTAAAAATGGCCAAAACAATACTACTCCTGTGAAACCAAAAATACATCCCTTTGAATTTATTGGTGCAAAGAGGTTATACGAAGAAGAAAGATTTTTACTAGCTGATGAGATGGGCATGTTTAAAACAGCCCAGGCAATATTTGCAAACAGTAAATTTAGGGAAAGAAACAGAAACCTAAGGACATTGATTATTTGCCCAACTTCTGTAAGAGAACACTGGTTTAGAGAGTTAGAAAAATGGGCATATCCGAAAGGTGAAGCCAATATAATTTACACAGAGGATCGAAAAAGTAGAATCTTAGCTGTTAAACAATCAGACTGGAATATTGTTTCCTATTCATTAATGTCGATAATAAATGAAGAAGAAATAAATTATCTGAAAAACATAGGATTTCATCATATAATTTTAGATGAAGCGCATAATGCTAAAAATCCAGATGCTCTAAGAACAAAAGCTGTTAAATTTTTAGTAGATCAAGCAGATTATGTGTCTTTGCTTTCTGGAACACCTATACCGAATACAATTTCTGATTTATACACTTTAATGTCTTTGTTAGATCCAGAAAAATATCCTTTTTATATAGGAGAGGGGGATGTAAATAGAGAAGCAAGGCAAAGTTTTATCAGCTTATATTTAGACAGACCTCAGGCAGTAAAAGAGCTGTTTCAAAAAAAATCTCTAAATCGATCAATATCGGATTTCCTTGGAGAACACATTCCAGAATTGGAAATCCATAGGATTGAAATTCCATTAATAGGAAGGCATTTAGAAACATATCAGAGGGTAGTTGAAAAAGACGTAACCAAAGAGGAGCTTGGTCAAAAGATGTGGGATCTAGCTAAAGCATCAGTTGATCCTTGGCTCATAAATCCTTCATTACCTAGGGTCGGAAGAAACGGTAAAGACGTTTCTTTAAAATATAACTTCTTGGATGATATCGTTGCCAGAGAAATGGACAAGAAAAATGGAAAAGTTTTAATTTTTACAGATTTAAAAGAAGGGGTCGTAGACTATTTGGCTGATAGCTATGAAGAATACGGAGCCATAAAAATAACAGGAGATATAAGTCCAGAAAAAGGCATAAGGGAAGGACTAAGACAAAGATTCCAACGTGATCCAGGTACAAGAATTCTAATTGCAACAACAACAATGAATGAAGGGGTAGATTTAACTGCAGCTACTGCAGAAGTTTTTTTGACAATTCCTTGGACACCTGCAGACTATTATCAAAGAGCCAAAAGAAGCCATAGACCTGGAGAAGTTAAAAAAGAAAAAGTTGATTTATACATCCCAATTGCAACAATTCTGGGACCTCAGGATTCTTTGGATAAAGCAACTTTAGATATGTTGGATAGTAAAGAAAAAATTGTAAAATTTTTGACTAGCGGAATCCAAGTATCTCTTGAAGAACTTAGATCCTATGAAGAACCTGGAAGAGTCCCGAAGATTGTAAGAGCAATAAAGTCTCCTAATAAGTCAATTTTAGAAGAGTACATTAAATGGAGGGGGATTGGAAGTGAAAAAGCGTTAAGAAGAATGGAAAGAAATCCAGAAGTTTCTAGATTTATAGCAGAACTATATCCGAACTTTGTTATGGCAAAAAATGCTGCGGATATTTATTTACCTATAATAAAAGGATTAGAAAGTAATGGAATACTATATCCAAAAGTAGATATTGCATGTGGTCCGGGAATGTTGGCTCACTTTTCGGATGAGGATGTAATTGGGATAGATATAAACAAAGATATGTTGATGGTTGGAAAGGAAAAGGATTCTGATAGAAAATTAATCCAAGGCAAAATGCATGAATTGCCTTTAGAAAATAAAATTGCTGGATTAGCATTGTGCTCTTTAGCTTATCAAATGTCAGAACCGGAGAAAGAAAGAGGACAAGCATTACGTGAAATGTCTAGGATATTACGACCAAGAGGATATGCTATAATTACTTTACCAAATGAATACCTTGATGGAAGAAACAGAAGAAAATTTGAAAGAATTGCTGATGAATATGGCTTTAATGTAAAAGATTATCAAAAAGCAGTAGGACCTTCTAAAATAGATGTTTATGTTTTGCAGAAAATTAGAGGAGCAAAGGATGTAGATTATGGTTTAACATTTAAGGGAGATTCTAGAAGATAAAATGCCAAAATTTACTCAGACACCAATAAGTGTAGATTATGAATTTGAGAGATGGAAGAATTATGGATTAGAACATGGATTTGATAAAAGAAACCCTAGGAGTTTAGGGAAGAGTGAGAACAAAGAAGAAAGGTCTTGGTATAATAGGGGAAGCAGACAGAAATGGCTTCCAAAATTTTCTTTTTCATATAAAATGAGATGGCCTGATTATAGTTCTTGGGAACAATATGGGGTAAAACATGATTTTGATAAAAGAAATCTAAAGAGTTTGTATGCGAGTGAGAACAAAGAAGAAAGGTCTTGGTATTATAAAGGGAGCGGACAGAAATGGTTGCTGAAGTTCCCTTTTTCATATTCATATAAAAAGGAGAAAAGATCTTTAGAACAGTTTATCCATCAGACACCAGAAGCACAAGACATAGCTTTACTAGCTACAGTAACAGGTAATATAGCAGATATAGCAGATATTTTGACACAAGCATATCCTGAAAGATTCATATCTGCAGCAGATCTGGCAAGGTCATTGCCTGGAGCGGTAAAAAGGATAGGACATTCATTGCAACCATTCACATTTGAAA
>CAYIWL010000051.1:0-5664 GCA_964367085.1 Candidatus Woesearchaeota archaeon | reverse complement strand
CTTGAATCATCTTTTGCATAATAAACCTATCAATTTTCATATTTATATGTCTTTCGAAAAAACTAAGGCAATAGCGGTTTCAGCACAGAGCAGAAAAAAGTGAATCTACCAAGCACAACAATCCACATCAAAATCCCCTTAAACCACTTCCCAAAGCCATTTCAAGCAAAAATTCCAGTAAGATCAGCAATCTCAATTTCTAGTAATTTATGAAACCCAGCTTTCAAATTCTACTAATCTTAGTGAAGCTTTTCTTAAAAGGTTCTGCTAGTAATATTTACTATCTAAGGCAACAAAAAGATAAAAAAACAAAAAGTTTTCTAGAGGCAGCCTATCGCTGTAAGCAGCCTTCTATGACCATCTATTAACTTATTAAATTTATTTAATTCTTCCTCTGCAATTTTAAGCTTCAACTTATCTTTTGAATTCTCTGGCGCTGCCATTCTTAATCCATTCCTTTATTTCAAAAGATGGTCTATTTATGTTTGATATGGCCTTTAAAATCCAAAGCTAGGGAATTAAATTTATTTTCTAGATTTTCTAATCTTTGTTTTGTTAATTCAGTTTTTGTGTTAATACTAAAGCTATTTTTTATAACCATCCCCAAAATGAAAATCAACAACGCCTGCTCAAGTGTAGGAGAGTTTCCCAGCAATGCCCATAGAAATACAATTATTCCAAGAACAAATAAAATCCAGAATAATATATTTCCAACTAAAACAGATTTCTTTTCTTTTAAGTTTTCATATTCTGGCATTTTAAATGCTCCTTATTAGCATAATTATTATTAATATTATTGCCAACACAACCATAACCCAGAAAGCTATTTCTTTTAATTCCATGGATTTTAGTAAAACATTATAATTATTTAAAACTACTGGATTTTTCAGCATCTCACTCTCTTTTACAAAAAGACACTAATTGAACAAAGTTCAATGGTGCGCCATTGAGTTTCACTCAATTAGCGGATTGAGGACAGAGAAAAGTTACAACAAGAATTAGAACAGCTAAAAACAGAAGTTCGGCATCTCACCTTTCTTGAAAGAAAGTCGAGTCCCAAAGAAGATAACAAAAAAAATTACGGCAAGAGAGCCAAGGCACAGCACTTGCATATAGTAATCTATCCCGGTATTGAAATAAACATTTATAGGCAAGTGCTTATAACTTCCGATATTGGCACAGGGCTTTCACTCAACATCGGGCAGAGCAAAGCTCTTCAACTTCGGAACAGGCTCTCCACATCATCCAACTTAATGAGGTAATTCAAAAACAGCAGAACGAGCTTAAAACACAGCAACCCTCATTAATCAAGCAACAGCAAGAGATAACAGAACAAAAATCAAGAATCCAGGCATTAGAAGCCCAAGAAGCCCAGAATTCACGAAACTGACTATCAAAAAACCATATCCCGATTTTTTTCAAACAGCTCGTTTTCAGCAAAATTCGGTGCTTTTTCACTACAAAACTCGGGAGATAAAAATCCACAAATCTCACTGGAAAATAACAGCAAAACCAAGTACTAAAAAAACGCATCGAAGCGTTAGAAGCAAAGGATGAAAAATCCTCGCAAGAATCCACCTCCAATAAGTATTTAAAGTAATTCAACATTTAGTTATCAAAGGTGGTTTAGAATGCCAATTTTAGTAGGAACGGGTAGTCAAGGTGATTCCGGTCAAGTAATGCTTACCATAAACTCATCTTCGTCTGTTGGAGTAATTCAAGTTGCGGGCACGGAGAGTAGATTTATTATGACTGATAATGATGCATCATCTGGCAACAAAGTCAGGCGTTTTACAGTTGCTGATGGAATCCTGAAATATGAGGCAATAAATGATGCTTATTCTGCTATAGATTCGACACCGTTAACAATTTTAGCAAACGGCAACGTCGGCATCGGGACAACGGCGCCAACTCACGCTTTGAACGTGGTTGGGGATATCAACGCAACTGGAGCTATTTATAAGAACGGCGGAACTGCATTGGATTATGTTTTTGATAAGTATTATGACGGAGAAGTAAAGGAAGAAGATGCAATAAATGCAGAGAATTATACTTTTATTCCTTTAGATGAACTGGAACTTTATTTAGAACAAAACAGGCATCTTTCACGCCTGCCAGGCTCTTTAATAGCAAATCCTTATGAGATAGGGCAGGTAGATGAGCTGTATTTGGAGAAAATAGAAGAAAGCCACATCTATATTATAGAATTAAATAAGAAGCTCAAAAAATTAGAAGCAGAGATTGAGAAGTTAAAAGAAGAAGCTCAGAATAATCCAAAAGAGAAGAAGTAACCATATCCTGAATTTTTCAGGAAGCGCTAATTTCAGCAGTATTCGGTGCTTTTTCATAGTGAAACTCGGGAGATGAAAATCAGCGATGCACAACTAATTAATAGCAACGCCACAAGCAATACCTATAAATACTATTGCAACAACCTCGTTCATATGTCTGATGCTTATAAAGCAGATGCTTATAAAGCAAATAAGAATAAGGGTTATTATCAAGGGAGTACTAGTTACAGAGTCAGATCACCAGTAAAATCCTTTCGAGATTTGGAAGTTTACCAAAAAACAATACAATTATCAGATGAAATTACCCGCTTACAATTCCTTAATAAAAAAGAATTCCAAGAAGATGCAAAAGAAATCAAGCAGCTGGCAGAAAACATTCCAAAGTTAATTGCAGAATCTTATGGAGATAAATTCGATTCAAGGGAATTGGCTTACAAAAAAATAACTAATGCAAATACATTAATCATAAATATAATAACTAAAATAGATATATTCAGGCAGAGGTTTTTAGAAGATAAAGGGATGATAGAGGCTCTTGCCAAGATATCGACAAACTATCAGTACCAAAAAAGAAAAGTCCTAAATTTAAGAAAGGCTTGGCAGAGAATAGCTGATTTCGATAAGGATAAAAATGCTCCAACAAAATATCCAGCAAAAGATTAACGAAATTAATGATATCGACAGGGAAGGTCCGAGCGACAGCTATAAACAACTAACGCACTGCCATTACTGCCAGGGAAAAATAATAAAAAGGGGGCTAAGAAAGAAAAAATATGAGCAAGTTCAGAGGTATTACTGTGAAAATTGCAAGAAGAGCCTCGTATCAGCAATCACAAAAAACAAAACTTACCCATTAAAAATAATTATAGAATCTTTAACTCTCTACAATAAGTTAAACCCAATAGAATCAATTCCAGAAATAATAAAAGAAAAATACGGGATAAGCATTTCTCAAAGGATAATTTCAGATTGGCTAAAAGAATATGGAAAATATATCCCTTTTCTCAGGATGCGCGATTTTGTATCCAAAAATTACAGCAAAAAAGAGATAATAGAAGAAGCAAAACTTTTCCATCGGCAAATCTATAATTTCAGATATAATAGAGCCAAAATAGACATGATTTTAGAAGAAGATTTTAAACATTCAAGGTTCAAGCCTTTAAAAGAATTTCTCGAATTAGCTGTAGCAGAATGCCCTCATCATATTTTCCAAAGCTCAGAAAATCGGGCATCAGAATATAAAGATAAATTCAATTTGGATGAAGTAAGGATTGTCCCGAGAGAAAATGTAGCAGTTAAAATAACCAATTTTATAATTCAAGCAGTCAGCAATAACAAAGCACGGCATGAAACCCTCCAAGAGTTTATGATAGCCAACGACACGGTTACGGTAGCAGCAGAGGTTGCGATATTGCTTGACAGCAATGACATCAATCATTACAAATTTGAACTTCGCTTTAACATCCCTATTACTTTAAAAGATGGAGAATATATCACTGGTCATATTGATCTGCTTCAAGTCAGAAATGGTAGTATTTACATTCTAGATTACAAGCCGAATGCCAAAAAAGAAAAGCCGGTTGAGCAGTTAACAATTTATGCATTAGCCCTAGCGAGATTAACTGGTTTAAGATTATATCATTTTAAATGTGCTTGGTTTGACGAAAGCAACTACTTTGAGTTTTTCCCGCTTCATGTTGTTTATAAGCTAAAAAGAGCCAAGAGAATGCCTAAAGAACAAACCATGTTACAATACAACTAAAGTTGTATATATATACAACTAGAAATGTACTATGATTCCGAAGGATATTAAGAAGCTGGATAAAGAATATGAAAGATGTAAGAAATCATTTGTAAAAGTTGACAAAGGAGCTTATATCCACTACAAAAATGAGGCTTATTCTGATTTGCAGTCCGCTGAAAAAGATACATCACCAAAATGGGCGATAACCAAAGCTTATCAGGCGCTATTTTTAATATGCAATGCTATATTGGTAAGAAATCTGGGGTTTTATTCAAAAGACCACTCGTGCGTGATTATTGCATTGCTCAAAAATAAAATAATTACAGGAGAGGCTATAAGCAAAATCAACAATATGCTTGTTGAGAAGAAAAAATTATTGCCAGAGTTCAAGTCAAAAGACAATTTCTTCGAAGAAGTCTCCAATATTAGAATTACAAGAAATAAGTATCTTTATCTTCCAGAAACAGAGAGAAAATTAAAAATTTCTCATAAGACAATCATAGAAGAAGTAAAGGAAATAATTAACATATTAAGCGGAGCAGAAGAATGATTAAAAAATTGTTTCCATTAACTAAAAATAAAATAGAAATATTAAAATTCATATATGATAATAAAGAAACCCATCTTTCGGAAATATCTAAAACATTAGGAATTCATCCGTTTAGCGTCCAAAAAACATTAAAATCTGTAAAATCATTGCTTAATGAGAAAAAAGCGGGCAAAACAATAAGATTAGACATCAATAAAAACCTAAAGGAATATTTCGAGCTTTGTTTTTTTATTGAAGACTACAAATTAGAAACAAAAGACAAGATTTTGGCATTATTAATAAAAAACCTTCAGGAATTCTTCTCAAAAGACGATAATATTATATCA
Organism: Candidatus Woesearchaeota archaeon; assembly: GCA_964367085.1. GTDB lineage: Archaea > Nanobdellota > Nanobdellia > SCGC-AAA011-G17 > ARS1403 > JACPIN01. Next base: position 753 of record CAYIWL010000051.1, on the reverse strand, counting down.
TGTATCATATTCGGCTCATTTGCAAGAGGGGCATATAGCAAAAAGAGTGATATTGACCTATTACTTATCGTCAAAACAAAACAGGAGGAGATTGCAAAAAAGATTAGTCAGATTGGCTCTGTTCTTAGCAGAGAAATAACTCCAATAATTATGAATGAAAAAGAATTTAATGCTGCTATAAAAATAAAAGAGCCTACTATCGTTTCAATCTTAGAACCATCTCAAAGACTTTTAGTTGTTGGAAAAGAATATTTTTTAAAAAAAGTTTTTGATAAGTAAGTAATAATACCGCATCGGGAGAACAGCTCCATCCGCGCTCTGCTGGATGTCGCCGGCTCTCAAGCATCAGGCTCAGCTATCGCAGTTAACTTATCAGGAGTTTTATATGTAAATGAAAGCAACTTCGGCATCAAATCTTTTAGAAGAACCTTTTCTTATAAAGAAAACCCAACGACGGCAAGACCCAAGGCACAAGTCACGACAAACCCATCACATGCATTAAGTATGACCGGTCCATTTAATTATGGTATGAACATCTCTTCAAATAATGCTGGAGTGGAAGTAAGTATAGCAGCAGGACAAAAAATAGGATGGATTGGAACCCAGACAACCAATGACTTTGCAATATTAACAGGAGATACAAATGAATCAGCAAGTGTAAAGTTAACTGTAGCACAGGGTGGCAACGTCGGCATCGGCACAGGAAACAGCATTAGAAGCCTAAACAACAGCAAAATTCCCATTTCAAGCCAA
>CAYIWL010000050.1:0-5691 GCA_964367085.1 Candidatus Woesearchaeota archaeon | reverse complement strand
CTTGTTCTATGACTCGGCTAAGTTCTGATATGTTCATTTTTTTCCTCCACTAAATTTATTAAAATTTAAGTTATAATTTGCTTGCCAGTATCTAGTAAAGGCTAATACTAAACACATAAAAGCAAAGATATACACCAATTCTCTCAACGGGACGATGCCAAATAATCTCGGAGTTTTCTCATAGAGATCCAAAATTACTTGTGGATAGCCTCTTATATTTGTTCTTATTAAAATCCATTCGATAGCAAGAACAAATATGGTGATTATACCGATACTCATAAAGAATTTTTTAACTTCACTGGATTTTGATTTTAGAGTTTCAACAATAAAAATAGAGAATAAAATTACATTGGTCCACAACAAAGTCATAATCCAACTAATATCAAGGTATAAATAAGCCCATTTTTCTAAATTTTGATTAAACCATAGGGCTTGAGTGTAGTATTCAAATAAAAGAATACCAATTGCAGTAATAATAAAGACTTTCCAGGAATTTTTATTTTTAGATTGCAGCCATAGCAATAGAACAAGAGTTATTAAAAGAATTAAAATTTCGAATATCATTTTTACCTCTTTGATATAAAGCGAATAATTAACTATATAAATCTTATCTTTTAGTTATGTTTATGGAGTTTAATATAAGTGAATTTGAGATTTTCATAATAAATAGATATGCGGCTTCTGAACTTGCAGGGTCAATCTTACTTGGGAAAATGGCGAGAAAAGTAACAAATCATAGTTTGATTGTTAATCTCACAAGACATTGTATGGAAGAAGCAAGACACGCATTTGTTTGGTATGATATCATCAAAAAACTAAAGATTCCGATTATAGAAATACATGACGTAAAGGGCGAAAATTATTTTTTTCATGTTAATGAAACTAAAGATATCTTTGAATTTCTTGCTTTTACACATATTTTTGAGCAAAGAGTGCCTTTTCATTTTTCCATTCATGCTAAATGGACTAAGAGCCCGCATATTAAGGAAGTTCTGGAAAAGCTAATTCCCGAGGAAGAACCTCACTTGGCATGGATAAAAGCATATTTAGAAAAAGAAATAGAGAGGGGCAATACAAAAGTTAAAGACGTTCTTGAGAGATTTGCCAAACTTGAGAAAGATCTTTATTACGAAGACTTAGAAAAGTTAGAAAAGACCGGCGGAGAGGCGGCAGATTATGCTAGAACAATAAAAGAGCATACAAAGGAATTTGAAGACAATCCAAAATGGTGGCAAAAATAAAAAACGGACAAGATTCTCTTTCTTCATTCTCTGTTGGAGGAAAAGCGTTTAATCTTATAAAATTAAAAAATGCAAATTTTTCTGTTCCAGAGTTCGGAATCATTCCGATTTTTAAAATAGAAAAATTTCTTAATAGTCTAAATATTAATAAGAAATATTTGAGTGATATTTTTAATGATAATAATAAAAATGCTCTTAAAAAATTAGAAAAGATAAGGGAAAAGATATTAAAATCAAATCTAACAAGCGAATTAATTAATGAAGTGGAAAAATTAAAGCAAGGGCTTAAAATAGATAAATTGATAATTAGGTCATCTGCTTCTTCAGAAGATAGTATAAAAGACTCTTTTGCGGGAATTTATGATTCATATATTTTAACAAAAGATAAAAATAACCTAATAAAAAAAATAAGCAAAACAATCTCTTCATTATTCTCTAGAAGAGCATATTTTTATTTGAAGACGAGAAATATCAAAGAATTTCCATTATCTTCAATTATAATTCAGGAATTTATTGAGGGGGAGATTTCAGGTGTAATGTTTACGACCGCAATTAAAGAAGGTAGGAAGGGTATTTTAATAAATTTTAATAAAGGAACTGCGCTTTCTGTTGTAGAGGGAAAGTCAGGAAAGGAAATTTTTTTAGAAAAAGGAAATAAGAATATTAAAAATTTCTCTCTATTAAATAATTTTTATATTAATAAATTAATTATCGAGGGAAAAAAGATAGAAAAATTATTTAACTCTCCTCAAGATGTTGAATGGACAATAAAAGATTCTCGACTTTATATTTTACAATCCAGACCAATCACTGCTACAATTTCAAAAGAGGTTAGAGTATGGGATAATTCGAATATTGCAGAGAGTTATGGCGGGATTGTGCTGCCTTTAACTGCTTCATATGCAAGGCATATTTATGAAGCGACATATATTGATTTGGCTAGAAGATCAGGATTAAGTGATAGAAAAATAAAGCAACATAAAGATATTTTTGAGAATCTTTTAGGATTTTTTTACGGGAGATTTTATTATAATATGCTTAATTGGTATAGGATGATGACTCTCTTTCCAGGATATGAAAGGAATAAATCAAATCTTAATATAATGATATCTGCTAAAAGCAAAGCCGAGCTGGATGAGGATTATAAAAAGAATGCCACTCTTTATTTTAAAGCAAAGTACTATTTAATATTAGTACTACGCTATCCTTTTTTTGAAAATAATATAGAAAAGTTCAAAGAACATGTAAAAAAATACTACAGAGAATTTAGTAAACATAATTTTTCTTTTATGTCATCAAGAGAATTGCTTAATTTATATTACAAATCTTTAAGGGAACTTCTTGATAAGTGGAGCATTACAGTTGAAAACGATTTTTTACTAATGACTTTTTTTGGCTCTCTTCAAAAGTTTGCTAAAAGAAATAGAATATCAGAGGAAGAAATTTTAAATCTTGTATCAAATATAAAAAATGTCATAAGCGCCGAGCAGGTTAATATTTTGCAGGCATTATCCAAAGATTTTGAACGGCATAATGATTTAGTAATTTTAGCAAAAAATAAAAAATATAATAAATGTCTAGAAGAGATATACAAAAACAAAAAATATTCTCAATTAAGAGAAAATATCAGGAATTATTTTAATAAGTATGGCGGAAGGTTTGCAAATGAGCTTAAGCTGGAAACGGAGGACTTTGACACAAATCCAGAGTATATAATTAAATTATTGCATTCATACACAAATTCAAACAATAAAAAAAACCATACAGAAATAAGTAATTTAAATTTACCAATAAACTTTTCTTTCTCACAAAAAATAAAAATGAAATATTTTCTTAAAAAGATAAAACACTACACGAGAAGAAGAGAGGAATTAAGACTTTTGCGCTCTCAATCATTTAGTTTGGCGAGGAAACTTTTTACACAAATAGGCAAGAAATTTCAGGAACAGGGAATTTTAGAAAATTGTAGAGACATATTTTATCTCGAAGTTGATGAAATAAAGCGATTTATAGAGGGTTCAAATACTACTTCAAATTTAAAAGAATTTGTTGTATTAAGGAAAAAACAATATGCAGAATTTGTTAAAAAGGAATTGGAAGATGTTTTCATAACAGAGGGAGACCCTTACACCTTTTTATCAACAAAACCGATAAAGTCAGGTAAGAAAGAAAAACATTTATCTGGAAAAGGATGTTCTTATGGGATTGTCAAAGGCAAAATTAAAATATTAAACTCATTTAAGCTGCCGGAGGCAGAAGATTACGAAATAATTGTTACAAAGCATACTGATCCAGGCTGGACACCTCTGTTTGGACTTTGCAAGGGAATGATAGTAGAACACGGGGGATTGCTTTCTCATGCAGCTATTATTTCCAGAGAGCTGAATCTTCCTTGCATAATTGGAGTCAAAGGCGCAACTAAAAATCTTAAAGATAACCAGATAGTTACAATAAATGGATCAACAGGGGAGATAAAAATTCATGAATAGTTATAATATAGAACAATATGAATTTGAAGAGAAACCCAGCGAAGAATTTATTGACTTTATGAGAATGCTTTACAGGGATAGGAAACATATTAATTATTATTTACAAGCAATAAAGAGAATAAAAAATAAAAGCAATCCTTCATTTAGTTATATAAAAATTAAAAACTTTATTGCTTATTCCGGTAAAGAAGTCGCAGGCCATATTTCAACAATGATAGACAAAAGGCTTGAAAAAAATATAGGCATCCTTGGATTTTATGAATGCATTAATAATAATGAAGCAGCCAGCGCCCTTATAGAAACAGCCATAAATTATTTAAAAGAGAACAGTTGCGATATAATAAGAGCTCCGATTAATTTAACAATATGGCATTCGTATCGCTTTGTTGTTGAACAAAAAGACACCTTTGTATTAGAACCGATAACTAAAGATTATTATATAAAACAATTTACTAATTTGGGGTTTGAAGAAGTTGCAGAATATGGAACCGGGCAAAGAACGGATTATCAAACAATTCTTCCTTATACAAAGCCCGCTTATGATTCATTGATAAAAGAGGGTTTTAAGATTTTACAGGTAGACAAAAATAATTTAGATGAATGCCTTTTATTAATATATGAAATAGCAAAAAGAACTTTTACAGATAGTTGGTCATATGTTGAGATTTCTAAAAATGAATATATGTATATTTACCAAGACACTAAGGAAATATTTGATAATCTTTTAATGGAAATAATTTATAATTCTAAAGGTGAAGCAGTGGGCTTTTGTTCAAGCATTTATGACTCCATTGATAAAGAGAGTATTATCCTTAAATCAATAGCTGTTCTTCCAGAATATCAAAATAAGAAAGTTGGAGCTGCACTTATTTACTCTCAACATAAAAAAGCATTTGAAAAAGGAATTTCTAAAATGATTTATGCTCTCGTGACGATGGGAAACACAGTTACTAAACTGCCTTATCCCGGAGTAGAAGTTATCAGAAAATACGTCGCTTTGGAAAGAAAATTAGCTAATAATTTTATTCATTAAATCTTTTGTTAAGGGTTGTAAATCTTCTTCAAATTTTTCATGTCTAAAAACTTTCTTAAACTCAATCTTTATTTTTACTTTTCTTTTAATTAAATTTATTAGCGTGATTTTATTGGAAACAGTGATTTTAACAGGCAATATAAATGAGTCTTTTACTTCTCTTTCCAAATAAACTGCTCCGACTTTATGAGAGCTTGGATTTCCTCTTTTTTCAAGTTCGCCTCCCGGAAAGATAAAAACAGTTTCATCGTTCTTTAATTTACTTTTTAATCTCTGCAAGGGTTTAATTTTATTTTTTTCTTTATTTGAAACACATCCCCACATTAAAAGAAAAGGCTTATAATTCCATTTTTTCAGATAATCCTCTGTTGTTAAAAAAGCAAAAGGAATTAATTTTAAGAAAGTTTTGAGAGGCAATCCAGCCAGAATCAAGAAAGGATCTAATTTTGAGGGGTGATTTGCTGCAATAATGTATTTCTTTTCTTTGGAAATTATCAAACTATGTCCATTGCTTCCTATTTGGAAAATAAGTCTTACAGGGACAGCGAAAATAAAGTGCGTTAAAAAAAAGGCTAAATTTCTTAATGCTGTTTTCATATTAGATTTTTGTAAGCACGAGTAATAAATGCATCGCTATATAAAACAACACCGATGCACTCTCTAAGAATTTAGTTGATGTCTTACTTTTCAATGATGCATAGAGAACTGTTGAAAATGTTATCAAATTCAGGAAGACTAATGAAATTAAGTAGTAAATTAAATTACCTTGAATTTTAAAGAACATATAGGAGAAAAGCAAAAAGACAACGATATAGATAACTGAAAATATTAAAGAAGCTTTTTTTATTCCTAATCTTGACGAGTAAGTGTCTCTTCCTTTTGTCTCTTCCGATTTTGTTTTTAGCTTTCTTCCAAATTCGAGCAGTCC
>CAYIWL010000049.1:0-5849 GCA_964367085.1 Candidatus Woesearchaeota archaeon | reverse complement strand
TCTTCTTGTCTCGTAGTTGGTCCTTTGCCAGAAACAATTAAGCTAGAAGTTCCTGCACTTACCACAACACCATCACAAACATCTCCAATTCTATCATTATCCGAATCTCTCTGATCAGGATTGGCAATATTAGGACAATTATCATTTTCATTTGTAACCCTATCTTCGTCGGTATCAGATAAACTGCTCACAACTTTTTTAATTTTTATAACTGAATATTCTAAATCAGTACCAACTGCTCTAAATATAAATTCAGGATCATTATCTATTCCTTCAGAGTCTTCAATCCATCTAACTGTCCATTGAGCAAATGCAACTCCTTGATCTCCAAAAGTAACGATCTGTGGGAAATTTAGATTGGTTATTCTTTCATAATTTTTCCCCAAAATAAAACTATCATCAATTTCGTAAAGTTCTAATCCTATCTGCTGTCCAGTGCAATCCTGTCCTTGCAAAGCAACATTTACAACTGTGCTTTCATTAATATCTCCACTCAATTGATTTCTTCCATCTGAGCTAACCCACATTGCCCTAGATATTCTACAATCTCCTTCTGGTCTAGGAGGAGTAACGTCACAATCACCAGGTTCATTGCATTCGTTCTCTCCAATTCCTGGAACAACTACACATTGATTATTTTCGCATTCAGTACGCTCAGGATTTGGATTTGGATCACCGCAAGGAGAAGCTGTGCATTCATTGCTGCCAGCCCCATTAACTGCGACACACTGTCTATCTATGCACTCACTATGTGTTTCAGGCTCATCGCATCCAGCAGCACATTCATTGGTTCCTGCACCTTCTATTTGCATACATTGCTGATTAACACAAACTCCGTGAGTCTCAACTATTGGTTTTGTTCTGACCATTACATAATTATCTCCTTCCTTGTTTGCATTCTTACATTTAAAGTAGTAAATATTTTTTCCAGCATACATTCCATTAGCAATGTGTTCAGTTCCTGCAGTTGTTAAACGGCTCATCAATGACATAGATTCAAATGTTGGCAATCCGCCTTCAATATCTTCAAGATTATAACTAATATATTTGCAATCAGCATTTTCATTGCTTCTAACTCTTAGGCTTACCGTATTTCCATTTGCAAATTCTGTGTTGGATGCTGGAGATGTTATTGTCACGATAATATTTTCAGCAGAACCTTCTTTATTCAAAACTTGGACAATATTAGATCCTTTCTTCACAGAATTTTCACATTTAAAGTAATATCCTTTTTCTCCATTATATGTTATCTGTTTTGTATGAACTAATTTTCTATCAGCTGAAGTTGGTATCATACTTATCATGCTATCAAAAACTGGCTCACTGTCAACACCCATTTCAAAAGTTGTGTATTTGCAATCAGCATTTTCATTGCTAGTAACTTGTAATAAAAGATTCTCTCCTTGAGCAAGCTGCTGGTTAGATCTTGGAGAGTTTATTGTGATAGTAATACTCCCTTGAGGGATGCATTGTGTATCATCACTACAACTATCCGTCCCGGGTCCAACGATGTTGATACAATTTCCTCCAATCCCACATGATTTATGACTTACGCCAGTTGAGCCTTCACAGTTTGCATTTATGGAACATGTATTTGTTTCATATCCAGTAACCTTCTGCAATTGCTCACATTTATTATCAACACTGCACGCAGAATAGTACTGCGGACTAGTTCCTGCTATGGTAAATTGAGGAACCTGTATTGTTACAATGTCAGCTGGATTGGTGTCATCAGAACATCTTACATACCATCCATTATAAATTCCAGCAATATTATATTTGTAGCTATGAGTGTCAACATTACCCAAACTATTACTTGTCATACTCCCAACTTTAGAATTGAAAGAACCACTATTATAAACTTCACAGCTGGCACTTCCATCATTATCTCTTCCACCAGAAGTCCATGCAATAATCTCTTTGTTTTCGCTAATAAAAACTCTATCAATTTTCAAAGGAGCATTATTAATTATCCCTCTAGGGACAGTAAATGTGGGAACTTGTATATCATCAACCTCTGCTCCAGCAGTACATTTTATCCACCAACCGCTATATGTGCCATCTAAATTATGGGAGTATGAATGATGAACATTGCTTCCAACAGTTACCACATTCATATTTGTTATTTTAGAACTTGAAAGATAAGATCTGCTGTTATAAACCTCGCATTGAGCATTCTTATTTGTCACAATTACGATGTTTCCATTTGCTGAAGATATTTCTCTAATGTCTAACGCACCAGTCCCACCTGCAGGACAATTATCTCCAATATCAAAGCATTTAAGGTTTTGACTCTCATAGCCATAAATTCCAGGACAATCAATGTTTCCAAGTTTTACAACACAACTTCCGCCAGGATCTGATTGAGCAGGATTTCTACAAGAGCTTGCGTCAAATCCACTGCAATCATTTTTGCACCTTAAAGTTCCTATTTGTCCTTCAAAGCCACTACAAGTTTGTCCATCCAACAAATTTCCATCGCAAGCTTCTCCAGCATCTAATTTTTTACCATCACAAGTTGCAGGATCTGGATTAGGTGGTACAGTCGGACAATTCTGTTCAGTTTTAACGCAAACCAATCCGACATCATATGTGCCATCACATTTCTCGGCAGTTTCACAATCATCCCCGGGCTTTGCATTAACTGGAGCAGGTTTCTTCTTTATTTTTATTAATTGAGTTTTCTCATTTGCAGAAGCACCAAATATATCTCCAAATGTAGCAACTAATTCTGGATCTTCATCTTCAAATTCTTCATTAGCATCTTCCTGCCAGAGCGATATCAAACGAACAAAGGAATGGTATCCTCCAGCATCACTTATTTTATCTAATTTCAATGTTCTCGGGAAATTCATAAATGTAATTTGCTCATAAATACTCTCGCCTAAAAATTCTTCATAATCATATAAGTCAATAACAATATTAGCATCTTTGCATTGCTCATTTCCTCTGACTTTCAAAGCAATTTCAGCGTCTTCTTCAATTTCGGCGGCATTAGAATAAGGTCTTCCTTTTCCAAGTGTAGGATCATACCATTTAACTTCACTTAGTTCACAACCGACTGGCAATCCTTCTTCAACTTCAATAATCTCTTCAGAAACGCATACAGAATTACTATCCTCGTCGGTATAATCAGAAGCGCAATCATATCCACATTTATTTTTATCTCCACTCCATTTGCATCCATCATCTTTTGCACTTAAACAAATCCCCTGATTTTCATCAAAGTAAGCATTATCACAATTCACTACGCAACCTCTTTTCTTAATACAATTTCCATCATTGTCAACAAGCTCAGAGTTTTCAGAACATATCTCACATAACGCCTCTACACATTGTCCAATTGTTCTTCCCGTCTGAGAGTCTTTATCATTGCAGTCTAAAGCATCTTTGATCTTATCATTATCTTTATCGCTTAAACATAATGGAGTAGGATCTAATGCACAATAAGAAGCTCCATAAACTTTCGTTGAACTGAGACAAGTTCTAGCAGAACAAATTCCATCAACGCAATTCTGTTTCACATCAACAGTTGGATTGCATAAATAGTTCTCGCCTTCAAGTTCAGCACAATAAGCATCTTCAGGACATAAAGGACATGTGCTATCATTTTCACAAACAACTGCACCTTCAGGAGGAGCAACATATTTCTTAAATTCAAAATTCACAACAGCACTAGCTTTATTCTGAGTATCATACAAATCGTCGCATTCAACAACGAATCTATATCCTCCATTAACAGTTAAGAAATTAATTTCCTGTTTGTGTTCTCTTTTATTCTCAGAACCAGATGTATCAGAAGCAAAGACAATGTTAACACCTGAAACCCCTCCTCCTACTCTAGCATAATTATATCTACAGATCGCTGTTCCATCTGTACCACCAGAAGTCACAACATGCAAAGTGTCATTAATCCCATCAAGAGTACTACCCTCTACAGGAGAGTTAACTTGTAATGATAGACTCCCTGCTCCTACGACCTTGTATTGATAATGTGTAGGATTGATGTTTCCTTTTTCATCAATATCCATACAATTAAAATAAAATAAATTATCTCCTTCATTAATCCCGCTCAAACTAACATCGCATTCTTGTATGAATTGAAAAGTATCATCACTATAAGGATTACAATTATTGATTAAATCCATTCGCCCATATTCTACATTATCCCGACTATACCTGCACTCCTTGATTCCACTTTCATCAACGACATTAAACTTTACATCTAAATTTCCATTAGCACTTAACGGTAGAGTGTAGATTTGCAGCCCTTTGTCATTTTCAGGATTAAAGTCTATAATCTTAGGCCCTTCAGTATCACTAACAGGATCAACTATGTTAAAAGTAAACATGAAATCTTCATCCATAATATTACTACCATCAAAATCAGCACATCTAGCATAAAAAGTACAACCCCCGTCATTGCATTCTTTAATGTTCTCAGCAGACCATTCAGCAACATCAAAATAAATCGGCCATGAATGATCTACCCCATTTGGGAATTCAGTAAATAATTTAACTTTACTATTCTTCACATTTTCTGATATCTTACCATATGCTTCATCTTCTGACATTCCTTCTGTAACCCCATCAAATAAGTCTACAGTAAACAAATCATCTTTTCTGGGAGTCGTACTAAATCTGCATTCAACAGGTTGGTTTGTAGTAAGGATAAATGCATACAATTTATTTAACGCTAAATCGCCCAAATTGCAACCTTTCAAATCCCCTCCAGATACAACAGCTCTTCCTGGTCTATCTCTAGGATTGAGGGCATTTCCGGTAATATCCCCCGGAGTCAATCCACTGCCATCTTCAGGATTGTTTTGAGATTGTAAAACAATTGAATTATCATAAATATTTTTAACATCGCCTTTAATCCCCATAGTAGCTATATCTAGAACTCCGCAAGAAACTATTTTATTTTTGATTAGACCAAGTTCTCCCTTGTTGAGGCAAAAGCCTTCGCTTGAATCTCTTAAACTAGGAACAAAAACACAGCTTCTTCCAATAGCTCTGCATTGATATTCAGTACATTTGCCAAGTGAAAATTTATCTCTATCATTACAAATTCCACAATCATAATTTTGTTTGGGTGGTTGATACAATCTACAACTTCCGCCACTAAAAAACATCCCTCCGATGCATCCAACCCCAAGAACGACAGCATCATCAATACCAAAATAACTATAAACTCCCTGGATGCTAATAGAAGTACTTAAAATTATTAAAGCCAGAATACAAATTAATTTTAGATTAAATTTTTTCATATTTTCCTATTCAGTTTCAATATCTCCTGGGGACAAAGTATTTTGAACACGTGTTAGTCTAGCTGGGTTTGTACCGTCAGGGGAATTTAGCATAACAAATCTCCCATCAGCTGTTCTGCCCCAGATATTTCCATTACTATCGGAAGTTGTTTCAGTGATATCTACACTTCCTCCGCCATTTAAGTTACCAACAATATCAGCATCGAGGGATGGAGCATCTCTAACATTTCTATCATTACCAAAAGTAGCCCTCACCAGGCTGTTAGCAGTACTAGCAGCAACAAGATAATTTGCAACCTCCTGTGAAGTAGATTGTCCTCCTTCTTTGACAATAATATAAGCAGCTTGCTCACTAGCTATCTTCGTAGCTTCTCGTGCAATTACTTGCTGAGCAACAACTGGACTCCCACCTTCAGGAGGAACAAATGGAACTGAACCTGATGAGGTAGCAGGCGGACCAGTAGGACCGGTAGGAATAGTAGGACTTGAAGGTACTGTAGCAGGACTTCCACTAGAAAATACAGTTCCCCAACCGCCACCTTCATGCAATCCGGCACTACCTGCAGTTAGATAAGTAAC
>CAYIWL010000048.1:984-6294 GCA_964367085.1 Candidatus Woesearchaeota archaeon | reverse complement strand
CAAGAGTTGCTGGAAGATACTGCGATTTTACCCAAGCTTTAAGAGTGCAAAAAGAGGATAATTGCGATAATAATTATGAATGTAAAAGCAACTTGTGTATTTCTGGAAATTGTTTGAGTGAAGAGGGCGGAAGAAACTTTTTAAGCGATGCTGAAAAAACCTATTTCTGGGAGTAAGTTTAGGAATAGATCTGTCCTCTGAAATTACAATAATTTTTTAAACTACTTAGTTATTTGATTGATTATGAAGTCTGTGGATTTAAAGAAAAAATATATTGAATTCTTCAAGAGAAATGGGCATAGGGAGATTACAAATGCTTCTCTTATCCCTGAAAATGATCCTACTGTTCTGTTTACAACTGCTGGGATGCATCCTTTAGTTCCTTTTTTGCTTGGAGAGAAACATCCTGCCGGGAGAAGATTAGTTAATGTGCAGAAATGTGTTAGAACCGGAGACATTGAAGAAGTCGGAGATAATTTTCACTTAACTTTTTTTGAGATGCTTGGGAACTGGAGCCTGGGAGATTACTTTAAGGAAGAAGCGATTAAGATGAGCTATGATTTTCTCATTAATGAATTAGGATTGAACAAAGAGAGAATCGGAGTTACGTGCTTTATTGGAGATAAAGACGCTGAGAAAGATCTTGTCTCTGCAAATGTCTGGGAGAAACTTGGAGTTCCTAAAGAGAGAATATTTTTTTTAGATAAAGAGGATAATTGGTGGGGGCCTGCCGGAGCTACCGGGCCATGTGGTCCTGATACTGAAATGTTTTACTACGTTGGGAGAAAGATTCCTGATAAATTCAATCCTAAAGACGGTGACTGGATTGAGATCTGGAATAATGTTTTTATGGAGTACAATAAGAAAAGAAGATTCTTGCTAGTGGATGGAATGCATTGCTTGTATGATAAGGATTTCAAATTGAACAAAAAACTGGTTGAGATTTTGCAAAAAGTTGATGCTAAAAAGATTTTGATTATAAATGGATATAAGGAAAAAGCTGAGGAGTTATTGAAAAATTATAATTATGAAATTTTTTCTCTTGACGGGAAGATAATGAAGAACAATAAAAAATTCTTTGAAAAACTTATGGAGAAATATAAATTTGAGAAAGAAGATGCTCTTTATTTTGATCATGATGAAGCCAGTCTTGAAACTGCTGAGGAATTTGGAATTAAAAATACTATGCTGTACGATGGGAAGATTAAGAAAGTTGAGGACTTCATAAAAGACAATATTGTGTATTATGATAGATTAAAGCAGAAAAATGTTGATACTGGGATGGGTGTTGAGAGAACTATCGCTGCCTTGGATGGACTCTCTGATATTTATCAAATAGATTCTCTTAAGCCGCTGATGGATGCAGTAAGTAATATTTCTAAGAAGAACGACGTTAGAAGCAAGAGGATAATTGTTGATCATTTAAGAGCTGCAACTTTCATTCTGAATGAAGGCGTTGTTCCTAGCAATATTGAAAGAGGATATGTGTTGAGAAGACTGATAAGAAGAGCGATAAGGCATGGAAAATTACTTGGGATACAGCAAAAATTCTGCAATGAGATTGTTAAGGAAGTTTTTGTTTCGTACAAATGGAATCATTTTTTTAGAGAGGAGTTTATCTTGAATGAGATTGCGAAAGAAGAGGAGAAGTTTGATATCAGTTTGAGTAATGGCATGCAGGTTTTCGAGAAAGAAATTAAAAAATTGAAGAAGAAAATCTTGCCTGGAAGAGTTGCTTTCCTTTTATTTACAAGCTATGGATTCCCGTTGGAGATGATTCAGGAGTTGGCTAAGGAAAAGAAATTGAAAGTAGACATAGGGGGCTATAATAAAGAATTTGAAAAACACAAGGAGTTAAGCAGGACTGCTGCTGAAGGGAAATTTAAATCTGGATTGGCAGATCATTCTTCTGAAACTACTAGGCTGCATACTGCTACTCATTTGCTATTGCAAGCATTGAAAGAAGTTTTGAAAGATGATAACCTAATGCAGAAGGGGAGCAATATTACTGCTGAAAGAATGAGATTTGATTTTAATTTTTCCAGGAAATTAACTGATGATGAAATCAAAAAAATTGAGAATGAAGTGAATGAGCAGATAAAGAAATCTCTGCCGGTGCATTTTGAGGAGATGAAATTAACCGAGGCTAAAAAAATAGGGGCTATTGGAGTGTTTGAGCATAAATATGGAGACAAAGTGAAAGTTTATTTCATTGGGAAATATAGCAAGGAACTATGTTCTGGTCCTCATGTTTCAAATACAAAAGAAATTGGAAAATTTAAGATTGTAAAAGAAGAAAGCTCTAGCGCTGGAGTGAGAAGGATAAAAGCGGTATTGAAATGAAAATTAAAAATTTGACTATTGAATTAATGGTAGATGATATCAGCAAATCGGTTAGATTTTATAAAGATGTTCTTGGATTTATTCCAGTTGTTCAAGTTCCCGAAGATAATCCTTTTTTTGTAATTATAAAAAACAATTCAGCGCAGATAATGCTTTATCAACGTGAAAAGTTTGCAGAGGAAATTCCTAAATTTGAAAGACTGAAAGTTGGCGGGTCTATTGTAATTTATTTGGAAGTTGAAGGAATAAAAAAGATTCTTCAAGAAATTAAAGGTCATGTGAAAATCATCCAGCAAATGCGTGAAACTGATTACGGAACTTCAGAATTTTCATTTGAAGATCTTAATGGTTATGTTTGGATGCTATCACAAAGAACTAATTAAAGATTTCTTATCTTCTCTTTGAGCTTGTCAATTTCTAAATCTAGTCCAGATTTTTCTGTTTCGGTTTCCAATAATCTCTCTTGTTTTTTCTGTTTTTTTGCTTCTTCTCTTATCAGCTGTTTTTTGGGAACGTTCTTTTTTATTTTCTCCTGCCTGACTTCGGATAATGGCGGAAGCTCCTGCTCTTCTAACTTTGTCCTTAGAATTTTTATTTCTTCAAATAACTTTCTCAGCTCGTTATTCTTTTTATTTTCAATGTTTTTTAGCCTTTTAAATTCGTGCATTGATTTTATAATCTCTACTGATGATATCGCTGATTCAAGAAGTGTTTTTCTTACAAAAATAGGGTTTTTTATCTGCGCATGCAGAATTTTATTTTTTTGCATGTTTTGCATAGAACCGCTATACCTCGAAGAGGTTATTATCGACTAATGTCAGCTTTGATTTTATATCATTAATTGTATTCTGCCACTCTTCAAGCTCTGCTTCCTCCTTACTTTTTAACTCCCGTAATTCATTCAGAACTGCCTGAGCTGTTTTTAGTTTTTCTTTGATTATCTCTAATGTGTCTATTGCTTCCTTGTATTTTTCAACCTTGACAAATATTGCTTTTTCTTCCTGGACCATCATCGGTCTCTCTTCCTGTCCGAAGTCCTGAACAGCTCTTTTTATATTATCTAAAGATGAAGACTGAAAAGTTGGTTCATAACTTGGAAAATCATGTTCTGGCAAGCCTGGGAATGTTGGCGGCCTTATTTTTTGCTTTATCTCCTCTTTTTTCTTTTTGAATAATGCCATCAGTGTAACCTCCTAATGATTACTGAAGATTATTAAAACTTTTATTCTTTATTAAACTTTTCTTATTATTAAACTGTGGTGAAGATTAAAAATAGCGAAAATTATTTAAAGTGCTTTCTTGGTTTCCTTTATGATTTATGAACCCTTTAGACAAATTAATCGATGACTTTATCTCTGAAGTGATTGGGAAGGATGCTCTTGAACTTGTTCAGTACCTTAAAAAAAGGCAGAATGTTAGTGAGTTTAAACTTGCTGAGCACTTTAATTTGACTGTAAATCAGATAAGGAACATGCTTTATAGAATGTATGCACATAATCTTGTTGACTTTACTAGGAAAAAAGATAAGAAAAAAGGATGGTACATTTATTATTGGGATTTCTACTTGAAGAGAGCATTTGACGCTGCATTAATCCATAAAGAGAAAAGGCTTGGGATTTTGAAGGAGCTGCTGAAAAAAGAGGAGAGTGGGCAGTATTTTAGCTGTCCTGATAATGATGTTAGGCTTGAATTCGAGCGCGCTATTGAGCACGGGTTTAAATGCCCTGAATGTGATAAAGTTCTTGTGCAGGATAATAATTCTAGAAAAGTGCAGAGATTGACAAAAACCATTGAAGAGCTGGGAGAGGAAGTCAAAATCGGAAAAAATATCGTGTTTGAGAAAAAAGAGGAAAAACTTGCTAAGAAATCTAAAGCAAAAGCGAAAAGAAAAGTTGAGAGTAAAAAAGAAAAAACTAAGGCTATTAAGAAATCTAAATCGAAGAAAGTGAAGAAAAATATTGCTAGCAGAAAGCCTAAACCAAGTGCTGACAGAAATGTGAAGAAGTTATCAAAGTAATTTATTGGTTTTCTGATCTAAATTTGCCGCCTTTCTTATAAACCCTATATCGCCTTTTTGCCTTTCTGTCATTCTTGCTTTTTCTTCTTTCGTAGCTTGGATCGTCTGACATATTCTTAGGGTAGGTTTGTATATTTTTAAATTCATTGGTTTCTAAAATTTATTTTAGCTTCTTTTCTATAATCCCTTTTAATTTTGGATATATCCTCTTTGTAAACTCTATTACTTTTTCTGCATAGACTTTGTCAAGCACGGTTCCATAATATATCCTTCCGTTCCTAAAAAATCTTATTTGATTTGCAAATTGGACATCGTTTTCATTGAAATTTAGAACTTTTAAATAAGAAACTTCTGCCTTTATAGAGAGCAATCTAAAAATCTCCTGCTGAAGACTTGTTAACTTTAGTTTATATATCTTTAGACTGTTTATCGTTGTGCATGTTATGCGTATTGAATTGGGTAGATTTTTATACTTTTTAAGATCATAGTTTTAATATGTATCTTAAAAGAGGTTTTATTTTTCTGATGTTTTTATTACTTGTTAATATTTCTTATGCGCAAGAACCCAATCAATGCTTGTTAGTTAATGAGAACAATGTTGAGGAAGCAGCTAACAAAATATGGAATACTTTCTCCTCTTTAGGATTGGAAAATGCCTTATCTGCTGTTGATTCTTTAAAGCCGGGAGATAATGGGTATGAGTTTAAGGAGGAGATAAAAGAGGCGTTGAGGAGGAAAGCTGCCGGAGGATGCATTGATGATTATTCTTTGAATGAGAAAGATGACTGCTGGGAGCAAGATGCTTTATGCGTTGAGAATAAGTGTGTGAAGTTTGAGGATATGGGATGGGAAAAAGAAGTTTTGGATAATGTTAGAATGTTGAAAACAGATTCTTCTGAATTTGTTAGAAGAGATGCTGCTTATGCACTGGGAGAGATAAAATCACAACA
>CAYIWL010000048.1:0-884 GCA_964367085.1 Candidatus Woesearchaeota archaeon | reverse complement strand
AGCAGTTCCAGCTTTAATAAGAGCACTGGAAAATGATCAAGATGTGGGTGTAAGATGGAGAGTAGCATCTGTTTTAGGAGAGATAAAATCACAACAAGCAGTTCCAGCTTTAATAAGAGCACTGGAAAATGATCAAGATGTGGGTGTAAGACGTGCAGCGATTTATGCCTTGAACGATCTTAATCCACAAGGATTAGTTTTTCTGATTTATCTGAAGCTCTTGCTAATGAACCATTAGCAGGGATTAAATCCAGAATAGCAGAGATGCTTGTTTTGAGGGGGTATTACAGTGAAGTTGCCAATTCTTTGGCGGGTTCTATAAATCTTATTAGCAGCCCTGATGGTTATATCGCCGGGGTAATAAAAAATGATATGCCTCAATATGCGGTCTTGATAAATAGACTTCATGACTTGGAGAATAGGCCGCAGGATACTATAAGGACTATGATAATACATGGCTTGAGTACGAATTCAATTTACTATTTAATTTCTCTCGGTGGAGCAGATCTTTACACTTCTACTTTCCTAAAAATGTACCAAAAGCTCTGCAAAAATCCTGCGAATGAAGACAGACTTTGCAGAGACAAATCGTTTATCCAGGAAGTAAGCAGAATAGATCCTGAAGGAAAGTACACAACAGACTTTTACTTAAGACTGGCTAATTTCAACAGATTAACAGAAGTATTGCAGGGACAAGAATCATACTTTAATACAATTTTGACTAATGCATTAACAAGAGAAGACAATGATGAAATGCTGAGAAATTCTGTTTTATTGACGTCAACAATGCAAAGTATATTCTCACAATCATCTCTAAATAGATATAAAGAATTCACTGAAAATTTATTAATAGATAATTTTAATTCGGCAAGAAGCAATAAAGA
>CAYIWL010000047.1:0-6617 GCA_964367085.1 Candidatus Woesearchaeota archaeon | reverse complement strand
AGATTATAAAGACCTCTTTTCATGAAGCTCAAATAAGAAAAGTTTCTATATAAAATTACCTATTATATTTTAAATTTTTTATTTTAATTTATTTCCCTCTTTCAGAATGCGCTCTTATGCTCGGCCTTATTTTCTCAGCACCTCTTCCTTTATGCCTTAATCCTCTAGATTTTCTAGCGCTAGAAGTCAGTCCTCTAAAAACTCTTCCTTTCTGTTTAGCAACCCCTCTCAAGATTGGATCACTAACAATACTAGGATGATTCCTGTCAATCAAAATTACCTCAGCCCAAAAATATTTTCCGTCTTTTAGCAGTGGGTAGCTTCCAAGAACCTCGCAATTTCTAAATCTCTTATTAGCCCTCTGCTCACAAACCCACAAATAACTCATCTTCAAAACTTTTCTAGAAGTTGCCCTCTTGCTTCTTCTTCCGCTTTTAGTAGGTCTTTCTCTCTGCCTTCCGCCTCTCATAACTCTAACTCTAGCAATAAGAATGCCTTGCTTAGCCCTATACCCCAAGCTTCTCGCACGATCTAATCTAATCGGTCTTTCAACGCGAACAACAGCATTAGATCTTCTCCATTCGATTAATCTAGTCTGTCTAAGCTCGCTGCTCAAGTTTTCCCAGTTTTCCTTAATCCTCTGATAGAACATAACATTTACTTCCAAAATTTCAACTTTTAAAGTTTTCTATAGGAACATATGCAACAAACTAAACACTCCGGCAAGCAAGAAGCTACCTTTCAAACTGCCCACCCACAACATAAGAAGCAAAAATCCAATTCTTCCAAGAGAAAAATAAATCCCCCTCATTATAAAATACTCTCCTCGGTTTTTCGACTTATCATACATCAGCGCAGAAAACGGAAGCTCTGTAGCCATTGAACTAAATCCGCCAAAGAGATACGATCCTACAATCTGTAAAGTATTCGTAACAAATATTCTCAGCAGCCAAGAAATGCAGTTAAAGATGCTTCCTATCTTCACAACAAATCTCCTGTCGAACATATCACTTAATTTCGCAACAAGGATTGTAAACAATAAAGTGAATAAAGAGATTATCGTCGCCAAACTTCCTAATTTCAAGTAGCCCTGTAAAAATGAAAATACAAATATGGGCCAGAAAATCCCGCCAGCAATACCAACGCCCCCATTGCCAAAATATGCGATTCCATCTCTCAAAGATTTAACGCTAAAGATTTTTTTAAATTCAACCTCCATTTTTTTATTTTTATACCTACAGAAAAACATCGGAACAGCGCTTCCAAAAATCAAGGCTGCAACAATGAAAAACAGCAGCTGAAATCCAGAAACAAGCAAAAGGCTTCCTCCTACTAAAGGTCCAACTAATCCGGAAAATAAGCTAAGGTTGTACCAATTACCAATTTCTTTCCCTCTCTCTTTATAATCGCTCGCCCCTGAAAATTCAAAATGAAATCCTAGCCAAAAAAAAGAATCAGCGAGACCGAGCATGAATGGAGCAAAATAGAACAGCCAAGAATACGCTGGAATAAAATCCAGGAAGATAAAATAAGAAATATACAGAGGGGAAGAAATCAATACAATGTATTTGAAAGAAAAAATATTCACGAGTTTAGAACTAGGAATAAGAAACAGCAGATATGATAAGCTATAAATCAAGTAAAATAAGATGATGAATCCTAAACTATATTTTAGTTCTACAAAAAGGTAAAGCGGTACAAAAATCCCAACCATGCTAAAGGCTAAATCACGCAAGACAACAGAAGCATAAAGTGCATTTAACTCTCGCTTCAATAAAAATCTTAAATAATGGATTGGGTGCTCTAGCATTTTAGATCTCCATCAGTTTTCCAGCAATCAGGCCACTAACATCTATCTTATTAGTCTCATGCAGTAAAGTATTGCAGCTAACAACCTTCTCAGCTCTCAGTTTTAATTTTAAAAAAGAACCACCATTAAAAAGTCCATGCACTGCCATCACATTGATCTTGGCAGTTTTCATTTTCAAATTCTCAATATTTGACAGCATACTCTTCCCGCTTGCAATTATATCGTCGACAACTAAAACATTATCCCGGTATTCAGCAGACTCTCCTTTTTTATACAATGCAGCATTTTTGTCAACATGTTTAGCAAGTTTCCAAGCCCTCTCGCCAAAACCAACAACTTTACATCCTGAAAAATTATCTTTCGCATATTTTCTAAGAAGTTCATTGCATTCAAGCCGATAGAAAGGCACTGAAAATTTTCCGAGGAGATTGTGCTGGTGAACATGAGGCTCAACACTTAATACAGAATCGACATTTCTGCTTAGCAAGTCCGCAACAGTATTTTGCTGTACGCATTCAAATTTTTCTTTCCGATTATCCTCTCTTAAAAAAGCAAGATAAGGAGCAACATAGATAATCTCTTTGGCCCCCAAATCACGAGCAACAGAAGCAGCATAGACAGCTTCAAATAAGGAATGATTTGGATACGGATGCAGGCTTTGCACAAGTGCAATTTTTTTTCCTTTCAAATCGCAGTTAAACTTGACATGCAACTCTCCATCAGAAGAATCTCTTAAGGATACGTTGTCGTAATCAACATTTAATCTCCTGGCAATCTTCTCCGCAAGAGGTTTGCTATTGCTCATTCCCGCAATTATCATCACCATTAGTAACAACTATAATGTATTTAAACTTTATCTCATAAGAAATAATTAAAGTTGTTAAAACAAAAATAAAAAATCAAGCAAACTCACTCAGCTTTCTCTGTGCTTTCAATTTATCCAATAATAAACTCTGGTTATAAACCCTTTCAATATTGAAATTAAATTTCCTTATAATTAATTGTTTGACATATTCAAGCATTTCATTTCTGGTTTCAAATTCAACTGGTTTGTTGCTCAGGGCTTTTCTGCAAGTTTCACGTGTAACCCATACACCAAGACTGTCAGTGTATTCTGGAGTTTCAAATCGAATTACTAAAACAGAAGCTTGTTTTCTAATTTTGGATAAGTATTGGACGATAGGTGTTCTTACACTATAGTAGCCTCCCGCACAATTGCTAGCATAACTTTTCCTCCCATCATACCCTTCATTGTCAGTCGCAAATTCTATTTTTCCAGAAAAATTCCACACTGCTCCAGGCAAATATCCTTCAAATAATTCATAGCTCCAAACATCAGGAAACAACATCACATAATAATAATTTCCAAAAAAACTCCCGGTAAATAATTGGAATTTATCAACAGTAGAAAAATCTTTTATCTCATCAATGAACCTTTTACCGATAGTATCGTCGACAGCCGTTATGCTCCACTTAGTTGCAACAAGTTTTCTGTTCTTTTTCAATCCCAATGTGCCAATACTCAAAAGCTTGGTAAGAAAGTTCTCGTCAATGTCTTTAGAGTATAAATAATCAATAGCATCAGCAGCTTTTAAGTCTGTATCTTCAAAAACTTTTTCAACGTGGTTTGAAACTTTAACATTTTCAGTTATCTTTATGCTTTTCAATCCTGCAGCTGGCCCCATGGGCATTGTAATTTTATCTTTATCAAAGTTCAGGTTAGGTTTCTTCTTAAGATAAATCTCGACGTCAACAGGCTTATACCCAATAGCAATTTCCTTGGCAATGTCAAGGAATTTATTTTCCTTTCGCACGTCTTTAACACTGCTTTTAAATCTAGAATTTATCAAACTTCCACGATAAGAAACAACGTCTTTTATCGTAGTTTCAGAATTCGCCCAATATCGAGGACTATCCAATATCCAAGAAGAATCATCATGCACAGGCGGGCTTAAAATTCCAACATTCACATCAGGATATTTCAATTTACTCCCGACAAAAACACTCGGAGGACTGCTCCCAAAAAAATTATCCTTGCCTAATTCTTTAATTGTACTAAAAACACTTTTGACTTTAAGTTGCAGTTCAACATCCTTCCATTTAGGCCTTGAAACAAACATCAATTAGAATAAAGAAGCAAGTTATATATCCTTTGCGCATCCATGTCACGTGTCATCTGAAAATAAAAAACTATTTATATTAAATAAAAAAAACAATAATTATGAAGAGCCTAGGAAAGTATCATAGAGCAATGCAGTATATAAACACATTAGAAGAATCTTCAAGTCTGGATATCAAAGACTTCAAGCAAATTCAAGAATTAAAAGAAAAGCTAAGGCACACAGGAGTAAAGCTGCGCTCATTAGAGACGACAAGGATTGCTTTTTTCATAATCTTATATTCTTCAGTTGTATCGGCATTCAGCTCATTCATCCCGGGTTTAGAGATAATCACGGGAAAATTAGTAAAGATCGGCTCTGTTTTAGGCTCGACAATAAGCTTGGTAATAGTAGGGATAGCATCTAAAGCAATCTCGACTTATACTTTAGATTTAAATATTTTGACATCGCATTTAATCTCGATATACACTAAAAACGGCGCAAGAGTCACGTTGATAAAAAAGAAAAGCAAATCCAGTACACATCGAAATAACTAGCTTTATCGGAAAAACACTAAGCTTCTTTTAATCTTTTCAATATTTTATCTCTCTTTAATTTGAATTCTCTTGGATTTAGGTTTAAATAACAATAATCTTTGAAATCGGCTATTATTTCTTTTAATTTCGCAAAGTAAGGCTCTAGCTTGTATTTTTTAAGCAATGAAAGATAGAATTTAAAATCCACATCAGTGAAAAAAAGCAAAGTCATTATATCTATCCTGTCTTTTTCCCCTTTAACTGATTTCCCCCTATCCAACTCAGCACCTTGTTTTAAGATCAATAATATTTCTGGATTTACTACATTTAAATTTTCTATTTTCGTAGAATATTGTTTTAGATCTTCTATGGGTATTGGAAGTTCTGAGAAATAAGGAACATATATGTCAACATCAATTTCATCAAAGCTTATCTCATATTTTTTCAAGCGGTCATTCTTTTTCAGGTTATATTTTTGTTTTAGGAAATTAACACTCTTTATATCTGTTAGAGCAATATCAAGGTCTTTGCTTTTATGAAGCCCAGTCCATAAATAAGCAGCCCATCCTCCAATCACGATAAACTCAAAATGCTCCAGAGATATGTCAATCAGTACCTTCCAGCTTTTCTCAGTTAGCAAGCTATTCCAGAATTCTGCCAATTTTGACCTCCAAGGCTTTGAGAAAGTCTTTGGCATACCATTGCTGCAGATTCCACAAATCTACGAATAAGTTTGCAATAGTAACCGTTTTCCCATATTTTTCCATTGCACTATCTTTTTTTAATATAAACAAGTTAGGAGTTTTATCACTCTCCTTAAATCTTTCTTTAATATCATCTCCTCCATAGATATAAATTTCTGAATAATCTGCCGGAACATCTTTGAATTTAAACTTGTAAGCAGAATAAGCTGTAAAGACAATATTATCAGGCATTTGTTTTTCTATATCTCTGACAGGCAATTCCGCTCTTGTTTTATAGATAATATCCTTTTCCAGGTCTCTTTTTGACGCCCAATAATATAATATTTTCTTAATATCAATGACATCAAACCCCATTTTCTTTATTTTAACGGCATTCATCTTCTTCAGTGGTTTTAAAGCCAGGTTAACTGTGCTCAATGAAATTTTTAAAGAACTAGATAGGTAGGACTGTGTTAAAGCCCGGTTATTCTCCTCAATAGCCTGGAATAATATCTCCATATATACTAATTCTATTTTTTTCATCTTTCGATTATTAATTTTATTATTTATAAAGCTTTCGATAATATTAGAAAGATTTAAATATTAACCAAACATATTTAAGAAAGGTTCTCAAGATAAGGAACTTGCTGAATTTCGCATCTGTCCATTACTAAAAATAAATCTTCTGGAACGTAACCATATTGTTTTTCCAGTAAAGTCTCTATCGACATTCCAGTATATTTTTGGATGAAATTGTACAATAATAAGGCTTTTTCAAATGGCCATACAATTCCTTGTATCTCTCCTAAACTTCTATAAGTGCTTTCTCTTATTTTATTCCAGTTTCTTTCTCTGTCTGCTATCTGCTTCATTAATGAAATTAAGATTCTATGATTGTCTGCCCCTCTTCCTGTGTCTTCATCTGCAATGAAATAAGCATTTGGGAATTGTTTCTGAAGTTGTGGAACAGAACCAAAAGAACCACAAGATCCTAGGTAAAGAAGTTTTTTAGAGTTGCTTTCGATGTATTCAGTAAAAGTATCTCCGATTAAATGAAATGAATGGCCCCTATGAGCTATTATATCTACGTCTGGCGAGTTAATTGATTCTTCTACATCGGAATTATCAGTTGTTACAACAATTTCCAGAGTTTTTCCGTTGTATGGCTTTGTATGTCTTGTAGTCTTTTCATTGATTGTTGTTTTTACAAACCCATCTTGGTTTAGCCAGTCTCTTGTTATCTTATACCATTCTTCATCTTCATAGAAGTAAAGCTTGGCAGTTACTTTATTATCACTTAAAAATTCAGCAGGAACTAATGGCTCTTGGATTTCAGGCAGCAATGATGCAATTCGAATAGCCCCCTGTTTTCTTGCTGCAAAATTATTATAATTTAATTTTATGAAGTAGCCGAAGATCGATTCTCTTAGTTTGTCTTTATTGCTTCTTGCCGAATTAAAATTATCTATTAATAAATTTTCAGTGAATT
>CAYIWL010000046.1:0-6622 GCA_964367085.1 Candidatus Woesearchaeota archaeon | reverse complement strand
ATTATTGAATGGTTAAACGGTAATATGGGAAGCGGAGTAACTATGCTCTATCCTTGTTCGGTTCTCGTCGGAGAAAATGCCAAATCAGATTCTTTAGGAATAGCATTTGCAGGACCAGGACAAAACCAAGATACTGGAAGTAAAGTGGTCCATGCTGCTCCAAATACTTATTCAACAATAAAAGCAAAAAGCATCAGCAAAGGCGGCGGAATTTCAACATACAGAGGAAGTGTGATGGTTACTAAAAATGCAAAGAATACAAAATGCAGCGTTAACTGCGATGCTCTTTTAATCGATGACAGTTCGGTCTCAAATACTTTTCCGTTTATGAAAATAGATACTAACAAAGTTGATATCGCTCATGAAGCTTCTGTAGGAAAAATAGGTGATGAAGAAATATTTTACCTAATGAGCAGAGGTTTAAATGAGGAACAAGCAATGCAGATGGTGGTTTCTGGCTTTATAGAGCCTATTGTCAAGCAACTTCCTCTTGAATACGCAGTTGAATTGAATAAACTGATTGAACTTGAAATGGAAGGCAGTGTAGGATAACTAAGGTATTAAAATGCTAAGCGAAAAAACTATAACCAAAATATCTGAAAGACTGAACGAACCAGAATGGATGTTAGATAGAAGACTAGAAGCCTTCGAGAAATTTAAGGAGTTAAGTATGCCAAGTTTCAAGTATGGTATTGGGGTTTCTGTCGACGTTTCTGATTTAGACTTGAATAAATTAAATCCTGAAGAGAACATAGATCAATACGTAATTAAATCTGAAAATATTGAAGTCATGAGCTTTAAAGATGCATTTGAAAATAATGAGATTCTTTTAAGAGAAAACTTCATGACAAAATGCGTGTTAGCAAATGAAGACAAGTTTACCGCTTTTCATGCAGCATTTTTTAATAATGGAGTTTTGATTAGAATTCCAAAAAATTTAGAATTAAAAAATCACATTGAATTAAATCTTGATTTCACAGAAAATCTGAGGATAGATCATATATTAGTTATTGCAGAGGAAAATAGCAGCGCAGTTATAATTGACTCAAGCTCATCTAATGGCAATCGCGGATTCAGAAACCAAATCGTTGAAGTCATAGTAAAAGAAAATGCAAAGATTGAATATAGAAGTCTGCAGAATTTCTCTCAAGATGTATATAATTTCTCAAGAAAAAGAGCCCATGTTGAAAGAAATGGTTTCATGCAATGGATTGATTGCTACATCGGTGGAAAATTTACACAATCCTTAACAAAAACTTTACTTAATGGAGAGAATGCAGAAAACTACAGCCAAGGAATTATATTCGGTGATAATGATCAATGTTTCGATGTAAATACTGAAACAATCCACACAGCTTCAAGGACAAAGTGCAATATGTCAACAAGAGTCGTGCTAAATGACAATGCAAAAGCAGTCTATAGAGGCTTAGTCAGAGTTAATCCAAAAGCAGTAAAATGTGAAGGTTACCAGAAAAATGACACAATATTGTTAAGTGAAAGTGCAGAAGCTGATGCCGTTCCGAATTTAGAAATAGAGAACAATGATGTCAAGTGCAGCCACGGAGCTACAATAAGCCAGATTGATGAAGCAAAATTATTTTACATGATGAGCCGCGGTATAGATGAGAAATCTGCCAAAAAACAAATCGTCGAGGGATTTTTTGATCCAATTTTAGTTAAAATAGACAATGAGGTGTTAAAAGAAAATATTAAAAACAATATCTCAAAAAGATTGGGAGCAATTGTATGAATAATAACAATATTAAAAATCATGCACTCAACGTAGTGGAGATAAGAAAAGATTTTAGTATTTTAAATAAAAAAATAAACGGAAAACAACTGATATATTTAGACAATGCTGCCACTAGCCTGACTCCGGAACCTGTAATTGGTGCCATGAATGAATATTACGGAGATTATAATGCAAACGTTCACAGAAGTATTCATTATATCGGTGAGAAGGCTACAAAAGAATATGAAGACGCGCATAAAAAAGTCGCTGATTTCATAAACGCAGACTTTGAAGAGATTATTTTTACAAGAGGCACTACTGAATCATTGAATGCACTTGCTTATTCGTTGACAAATGATCTGAAAGAAGGGGATGAGATTGTTTTGAGCGAGATGGAGCATCATTCGAATCTTGTTCCGTGGCAACAATTAGCTAAGAATAAAAAAGTTAAAGTCAGATACATCAGAATTAACAAAGATTTTGAGCTAGATATGAATCATGCAAAAGAATTGATAAATAAAAAAACAAAAATAATTTCTGTAACTCATGTTTCAAACGTTTTAGGAACAATAAATCCTGTTAAGGACATAGGAAGATTAGCAAAAGATGTTGGAGCTATTTTTATAATTGATTCGGCTCAGGGAATCCCCCACTTAAAAGTTGATGTAAAAGATATTGACTGTGATTTTCTATGCTTTTCCGGACATAAAATGCTTGGACCAACAGGTATAGGTGTTTTATACGGGAAGAAAAAAATGCTTGAAAAATTAAATCCATTTTTATTTGGTGGAGAGATGATAAAAGAAGTAAATTTTGAAGACAGTAAATGGAATGATCTTCCATGGAAATTTGAAGCTGGAACTCCAAACATTGCGGGAGGAATCGGACTAGGAGCTGCTGTTGATTATCTAAAAAAAATTGGAATGGAAAATATAAGGGCTTATGAAGAAAATTTGGTTAATTATGCTTTCAGAAGATTGAACGAGGCAGGTCTTAAAATTTACTGTGCTAAAAATCCAAATAAAATGAGCAGTGTTTTAACATTCAAGGTTGACGGAATGCATGCACACGATGTTGCCGCATTGCTTGATAGAAATGGGATTGCTATAAGGGCAGGACATATGTGTGCCATGCCATTGGTAAATAAAGTTTTGAATGAGCCTGCATTATGCAGAGTTTCACTATGTTTTTACAACACCATCGAAGAAATTGATTCTTTAATTGATGGAATTAAAAAAGCAAGGGAGGTTTTCCAGATAGAATGAAAGAAAATTTAGATTCTAACTGGCTTGGAAACAAGGAAGAGGATGAGATTTATAGAGATAATATCATCGACCATTTCAAAAATCCTCGAAACTATGGCGAAATTGTAGAAGCTGAAATTAAGCACAGCGAACTAAATTCGATTTGCGGGGACATGATCAGGTTATTTGTCAAGTTAAAAGAGGGAAAAGTTGAGGATGTTAAATTTAAAGGCAATGGATGCGCCATCAGTATGGCTGCTACCTCCATGATGACAGAAATATTAAAAGAAAAAACCTTGGATGAAATTAAAAACCTTAAGAAAGAAGACATTTTTGAAATGCTTGGAATTGAACTTGGCGTTGTAAGGATGAAATGTGGATTATTATGTTTGGATACTCTTATGAAAGGAATCGAACAGATGGAGGGAAAATATGGAATTAAAAATTGAAGACTTGTATGCTTCTATTGACGGAGAAGAAATCCTTAAAGGGATAAATCTGAAGATTGACCTTGGTAAAGTGCATGCACTGATGGGACCTAACGGCTCTGGAAAATCCACGCTAGCAAATGTATTAATGGGAAATCCAAAATACAAGATTACAAAAGGAAAAATATTTCTTGACGGAGAGAACATAACAGAAATGAGCGCTGATGAAAGAGCTAAAAGAGGGCTATTCTTGAGCTTCCAATATCCTAGTGAAATAACTGGAGTTACAATGAGCAATTTTCTAAGAACAGCATACAATTCTATAAAAAAAACTAACGTAAACGTAATTGATTTTCACAGAAGATTAAAAGATAAAATGAAAGAATTAGAAATGGATTCAAGTTTCAGCAAAAGATACATCAATGAAGGTTTTTCTGGAGGAGAAAAGAAAAGAGCAGAGATTTTGCAGATGGCTGTGCTAGAGCCCAGATATGCGATTCTCGATGAAACAGATTCGGGATTGGACATAAATTCAATAAAAATTGTTGGAGACAATATTACAAAAATGAAAAACCATGAAAGAGGAATCCTAATTATCACGCATTATTACAGAATTTTAAACTATCTAACTCCGGATAAAGTCCATGTAATGATAGATGGAAAGATTGTTGAAGAAGGCGGAAAAGAATTAGCTGAAGACATTGAAAACAACGGTTTTAACAAATATATCTCAATTCAAAAAATGGAGGCTGCTTAATATGTTCGAGAAAAAAGATTATGAAAACCCAGATATTATAGAAGAAGAATTAGCAGGGATTAAAGACAAGAACATCTGGAAAGAGAGCAGAATAGAAGAAGAGAAAAAAATAGGGATAACCCAACCATATCCAAAAAAAACCCTAGATGAAATTGAAGGAGAAACAGATAAAAAAATAATCGACGTCATGAAAAATGTTCAAGATCCTGAACTTGGAATAGATATTTGGAGCCTCGGATTAATATACAACATTGAGGAAAACGGAAAGCTGGATATTATTATGACATTCACTTCGCCTATGTGCCCTTATGGTCCGCAGATAGTTTCTGAATTAAAATCTGGATTAAAAGAGAAAGGTTATAAAGAAGAAATGGTAAATGTTAATGTTGTGTTCAATCCACTATGGGAACCGAGCGAGGAATTAAAAGAAGCGCTTGGAATGGGAGGTTAAAATGCTAAAAAAACTATTTTCAACAAGAAAGGATTTTGAGAATCCTGATTTAGTTGAAGACTTTGAGGAAGAGTTTTCTGCTAATGAATTTGTAACTAAAAATGGATCTGAAGTTGCAGAGATGGAAGAAACTAAAACTGAGCTAAATGGAAAGATAACTAGGGATTCTACAATTGGAGATGTTGTTCAAGAGCATCCTGAAATAATTGAAACACTTACAAGCTTTGGAGTTCATTGCGTTGGTTGCCATGTTTCTCCTTTTGAAACTCTGGAAATGGGATTTAAGGGACATGGAATGAGTGATGAGGATGTTGAGGAAGCAGTTATAAAATTAAATCAAGTTATTGAAGATTCTAAAAATGAAAATAAAGTTTTCGACGAGGATGTTCATCTCACTAAAAATGCAGCTGATAAAATCAAGTCCTTGACAAATGGAAATGGTGGACTAAGGATATATGTTGAAAAAGGTGGATGCTCGGGCTACACTTATGAAATGGAAACTGTCGACATGAAAAAGAAAGATGATTTGGAGTTTACAGATAAAGGCGTTAAAATCTTTATTGAAAAAGATAGCTTTGAAAAATTAAGAGGGAGCTACATAGATTATCTAGATACATTACAAGGAGCGGGATTTAAGATTAAGAATCCAAATGCAAATACAACTTGCGGATGCGGAGAAAGTTTCGGATAACTTATTTTTTCATCTGCTTTCCTCTAAATCTATCATGACAGCTACAAGGGCAATAAACATTTCCAGCAGGTAGATGATTACATTTCCCACAAGGCTTTACTCTTTCTTCCATTTTACTCCTTTCTCAGTGTCTTCTAAAATAATTCCTTCTTTTCTCAATTGCTCTCGTATCTTATCTGCTTTCCTGAAATCTTTTTTCTTTCTTGCCTTTTCTCTTTCCTGAATAAGATTTTTTATCTTCTTATCGAGCCTAATATTTTCATGTTTAAAACTTTTTATTTCTAGACCTAGAACCTTATCAAGTTCTAATGCAAGTAAGTATTTATCTCCATCAGATAGATTAGCATCTTTCAGAAGATTCCATAAAAGAGCTAAGGCAGTTGCTGTATCCAAGTCATTATTAACTGCTGAAATAAAACTGTTTTTATATTCTTTAATTAGAGATTTATTTTTAGTCTTGCCTTTATTATCTTTAATTTCCAAAATTTTTCCTTTTAAGCGATAGAAAGCATTTTGTGCTGAAATCAATGATTCTAAACTGAACTCCAGTGGTTTTCGGTAGTGAGAAGTCAGGCAAAGATACCTGTAAGCTAACGGATTAAAATTTTGATTTTCTAACTCTGAAATTGTATATAATCCTCCTTTGCTCTTTGAAACTTTCTCTCCTTTGAATGTCAAGAAAGCTCCATGAAGCCAGTAATTAACAAATTTTTTTCCGGTTGCTGCTTCACTTTGTGCAATCTCATTTGTATGATGAACATTGACATGATCTTCTCCACCAGTATGGATGTCAAAGCTCTCTCCTAAGTATTTCATCGACATGGCACTGCATTCAATATGCCATCCTGGAAATCCCATTTTTCCCTTGAACTTCCACTCCTGCTGCCTTTTTTCATTTTCAGGAGAAAACTTCCACAACGCAAAATCGGTGATATTTTTTTTCTCCCTCCGTTCCACTCTCTTTCCGGCCTGCAGTTTTTGCTTCTTTAACTGTGCAAGTTCGCCATATTTTCTAAATTTCGCAGTATTAAAATAAATCCCGTCATTGGTCTGATAAGTAAATCCTTTTTTTTCCAAAGTTTCTATAATCCTTATCTGTTCCTTTATGTGCTGAGTTGCTTTCGGCCAATAATCTGGCTCAAGAATATTTAATTTCTTAAAATCCTGTCTGAATATGTTTAGATAATAATTTGAAATTTCATCAGCGGTCTTTCCTTCTCTCTTCGCAGCTTTCTCAATCTTATCCTCACCAAAGTCTGCATCGGAAGTTAAATGACCAACATCAGTTACATTGATAACTTGCTTTACTTTATACTTGT
>CAYIWL010000045.1:0-6913 GCA_964367085.1 Candidatus Woesearchaeota archaeon | reverse complement strand
TGCCCCATTTTCAGCTTTAAAAGAAAGGAACTAAGGTTTTAAACCTTATTGTTCTGTAACATCTTTATCAATTTGAGAAAAAAAGATTAGAACTCATGGACAACTGCGTTTTCCATCTGCCTTTCCCCCCGCACTTTCTTTTTAGAAAAAAGAAATCGCGTCCAAAGAAAAAGAAAACAATCATTTTGACTTTTCAAGGGAAATTTTCATAAGAAACCGCAGGTGTCTTATGGAGCGGAGCGAGTAATTGTTTCACCTGCAATATAGTCATAAGGCTTTTAAAGTCACTTTCAAACTATTAATATAATTTAAACTTCTAAAGAAAGAATGGCAATTAAATTCATTGAAAAACCTCATAAGGGAAATGAAGTTGAAGCAATATTGCATCCTTTTGTTAGAGAGTGGTTTTTTTCAAAATTCAAAGAGTTTTCACTTCCACAACTATATGGCGTTTTAGAAATTCATAGGGGTAACAACATTCTAGTTAGCGCACCAACAGGAGCTACAAAAACATTAACTGCTTTTCTTGCAATTCTCAACGAATTAGTTACATTAGATGTTGATGGAAAGTTAGAAGATAGAACCTATGCTGTCTATACCTCTCCTTTGAAGGCACTCACAAATGATATCTTTGTAAACCTCATCACTCCGCTAGAAGAAATCAATGTAATTGCAAAAAAACATGGGAAAGAACTAAAAATTAGAGTTGGATTGAGAACTGGAGATACAACTGCAAGCGAAAGAGCAAAGATGATGAGGAATTCTCCGCATATTCTCGTTACAACTCCAGAATCTTTTGCAATCGTGCTTACGGCCCCTAAGTTTAGAGAGTATTTGAGAGATGTAAAATACTGCATTGTCGACGAAATTCATGCGCTTGCAGAAAACAAAAGAGGAGTTCACTTATCATTATCGATTGAAAGATTGAGAGAACTAATAGGAGATGATTTCTGCAGGATCGGATTGAGTGCCACAATATCTCCACTAGAAGAGATTGCAAAATTCCTCGTCGGAAACTCTGGAGACTGCAAGATTGCCGATGTACAATTCATAAAAAAAATGGATTTGAAAGTTCTAAGCCCTGTAAAGGATTTGATTAATACTAACTACAATGAGCAGAACAAAGCGATGTATGAATTGATAGATAATTTAATTCAAGAACATAAAACAACTTTAGTGTTTACAAACACAAGAGCTGCGACTGAAAGAGTAGTTCATCACTTAAAAGAAAAATTTCCTAGTAAATATAGTGACAATATTGGAGCTCATCATGGCAGCCTGTCAAAAGAAAAAAGGCTTGACTTAGAAAATAGATTAAGAAAAGGAGAATTAAAAGTCGTTGTCTGCTCAACTTCGCTCGAGTTAGGCATTGATATCGGATACATTGATTTAGTAATTTTACTTGGCTCTCCAAAAAGTGTTGCTCGCTGCTTACAAAGAATTGGAAGATCTGGACACAAGCTGCATGAAACTTCTAAAGGAAGAATAATTGTTCTTGACAGAGATGACTTGATCGAATGCAGTGTGATGCTGAAAAGTGCAATTGAAAGGAAGATAGATACAATTCATATTCCTAAAAACTGCCTTGACGTGCTTGCGCAGCAGATATATGGGATTGCGATTGCAGACATAATCAGTTATAAAGATCTGTTTAAATTAATTAAAAGAAGCTATTGCTATCAAGAGCTGAAAAAAGAAGACTTTGATTCTGTCTTGGATTATTTATCCGGAGAATTTACCTCACTAGAAGACAGGCATGTCTATGCAAAAATCTGGCGGGACAAAGAAACAGGAATGATAGGAAAGAAAGGAAAATTATCAAGAATAATATACATGACAAATATTGGGACTATTCCGGATGAAGCGCATGTAACAGTAAAAGTCGGTGAGCAGATAATCGGACATATTGACGAAGGATTCTTGGAAAGGTTAAAATCGAGGGATGTTTTCGTTCTTGGAGGGGAGAGATATGAGTTCCAGTTTGCTAGAGGAATGGTTGCTCAAGTTAAATCAACTGCCGATCGTCCACCTACAATACCGAGCTGGTTCTCTGAAATGCTGCCGCTAAGCTTTGACCTTGGAACTGAAATAGGAAAATTCAGAAGATTGATTGAGGAGAAGTTTTCTAAAAAGAGAAGCAAAGAAGAGATAATAAAATTCATTGACGAATATTTGTACGTTGACAGGAATAGTGCAGAAGCTATCTATAGATATTTTAACGAGATGTTCTTGTATGTCAAGGAAATTCCAAATGATAAAAAAATATTGATTGAATATTATAATGCTTACAATAAAAAATTCGTCGTTTTTCATACTTTATACGGAAGGAGAGTAAATGATGTTCTGTCGAGAGCTGTTGCATACTTAGTAGGCTTGCTTGGAAAAAGAGACGTTGAATTAGGCATTAATGACAATGGATTTTATTTAGCTAGCGAGAATAATATGCAAGCCAGAAGAGCATTTGATTCACTAAAAAGCAAAGACCTTGACAAGATAATGGAGATTGCGCTTGAAAAAACCGAAGTCCTTAGGAGAAGATTCAGGCATTGTGCTGGAAGAAGCTTGATGATTTTAAGAGAGTATAAAGGGATAAGGAAGAGAGTTGGAAGGCAGCAAGTCAGTAGCATGCTGTTGATAAATGCCGTGAAAAGAATCAGCAATGATTTTTCAATTTTGAAAGAAGCCAGGAGAGAAGTTCTTGAAGACCTGATGGACATTGAAAATGCCAGATGGATAATAAAAAAAATTGAAGCTGGAGAAATAAAAATAAAAGAAATTGACACAAAAGTTCCAAGCCCATTTGCATTCAACCTGGTATTACAAGGGTATGTTGATGTTTTCAAAGCAGAAGACAGGGCTGATTTCCTGAAGAGGATGCATAACCTTGTCCTTGCCAAAATTGGAAGGAGCGAAAAAATAGAGATGTAATCTTATTTCTTCAACTGCCATTTTATCTTTTCAATTGAGATCCCTCTTTTGTAAATATCTTTCCAAATGTCCCCTTTCTTTAATCTGGCTGAGTAATTATCCAATGTAAAATGATGCGGCTTTATTTTTTTCACTTCTTTCCATTCTATCGGCATTGCAATTCCTCCCCTTAAAGAAGCCCTTACTGAATATGGGGCTACTGCTGTGTGCGTCGGGGAATTTCTAACAACATCGAGCATTACCCTTCCTTTTCTTTTTTCAATTCTCATTTCATTCGTCATTGTATCTGGAAAATGATTCACTAAAACTTGAACAATCTTGGTTGCAAATTCTTTTACAACCTCCTGCTTTGTTGACCTGTCTAACGGCACTACTATATGATATCCTTTATTTCCCGAAGTCATAATGTAAGAGGGAATTTTCAAATCCGTAAGAAATTTTTTTACTTCTAATGCTACTTGCTGCGTCATTGGAACATCATTAACCGACGGATCTAAGTCAAATACCATCCTGTCTGGATAGTCTAATTTGTCTATGCGGGCCGGCCAGATATGAGGGACCACCATCTGAGTTGCCAAATAAATAATGCTTTCTTCATCATTTGCCATTGCATAATTAACCCCTCTTCTTTCCTTCTTTACTTCAAAGGTTTTAACCCACGACGGAAAATAGGAAGGAACATGCTTCTGGAAAAACCCTTCTCCTCTCAAACCATCAGGCATCCTGAACATTGAAATCGGCCTGTTTATTATATGCTGGAGGATTAATGGAGCTGCTTTTTTGTAATAATTTACAAATTCTTCTTTTGTTATATTTGCAAAGATTTCTTTTTTTGCGTGCGTGATTTCTATTTTCCTTTTGTTAACTGTGATAAATGAGGAGGGGATTTGCTCATCTCTTTTATTCTCGAGTGCTTCTTCATCATTCATCTTTATCAAAAGCCAATTGCTACCTTTCATTTTACTGAAAGCAAATCCTCCTCTTAATCTATCTCCTTTTATCCAGATAATGAAATGGCCTTTCTCAATCCACTTTGTTAACGGCTCAGGTTTTCCTTCTTTCATTGTTCGATTTGTAAAGAAGCCTTTATCCCAAATTTCAACAGAGCCTGCTCCATATTGACCTTTTGGAATCATGCCTTCAAATTTTCCGTATTCTAAAGGATGATCCTCGACGTGAACTGCCAACCTCCTGTCTTTAATGCTATTGCTCGGCTCTTTTGGGACTGCCCAGGATTTTAAAACCCCATCAACCTCTATGCGGAAATCATAATGTAATCTTCTTGATGTGTGCTTTTGTATAACAAAAATTGCTTTCTTTGACTTCGAAGCAACTTTTCCTTTTGGCTCTGCTGTTTTTGAAAAGTCTCTTTTTTCCTTGTACTTTTGCAACTTGCTCATTTGAAGTTAAAATAAAAGGTAAAATATAAAGACTGTGTTTTCCCGGTTTTCTGAGAAATCTTAATTAAAAAAGATAAAAAACTGCGAATAGGAAGGCTTAAATACTCTGTTTTGGTGGATATTAATTATAGATTAGAAGCATTTTGACACGTTCACTAAAAAATTTGTTAAGTTGTTTCTCAATTAAATTAAAAAAAAGATAAGTGAAATAAAATATATGAGGAAGTAAAATGAAAGGAAAAGTAAAATTTTTCAATGACATGAAAGGCTTTGGGTTCATAACCGGAGACGATGGTAGTGAATACTTTGTTCACCAAACTGGATTGGAATCAGGAGTAAGAATAAGAGAAAATGACTCTGTTGAATTCAATGTTGAACAAGGCGATAGAGGACCAAAAGCTGTTAAAGTCGTGAGAGAATAAATTAAAAGCATACATTGATGAAAAGGCACTTGTTAGTAAACTAATATTTTGCTTTTTCTAGAGAAGTGCTATTGGAAAGTGTATGAAATGAAATTTGATGAATTAAATCTGAGCAACGGACTGTTCGGTGCTATAAATAAATTAGGCTTGACTAGTCCGACTGAGATACAGGAAAAAAGCATTCCACACATATTAGTTGGAAAAGACGTTATTGGTGAGAGTGCAACCGGCTCAGGCAAGACATTGGCTTTTGGCTGCGGAATTTTAGAACAGGTTATTCCAAATAGAGGACTGCAGGCTTTAGTTTTAGTTCCAACCAGAGAACTAGCTGAACAAGTAAAAGAGTCTATAAAAGATTTTTCCGAAGATAGAAGGGTTAAAGTTATTTCTGTTTATGGAGGTGTATCTATAAATCCCCAGATGACTGCTTTAAAGAGAAGCGAGATAGTTGTTGCAACCCCTGGAAGATTGAATGACCACATGAAACAGAGGACAATTGACCTTTCTAGAATTAAAATTCTAGTGCTAGACGAAGCTGACAGAATGCTAGACATGGGCTTCATTAATGACGTTGAAAGAATAATACAAAGATGCCCTAAAAAAAGACAGACTTTATTTTTCTCTGCAACAATATCAGATGATATAAAATATTTGGCTGATAAGTATATGGAGAATCCAATAAGAATTTCTGCCACTAAATTAGTTGATCCTAGCAAGCTAAGGCAGATATATTACAATGCTGGAAGAGGATTGAAACTTCCTTTGCTTGTAAACCTTCTTAAGAATGAAAAATCCGCCCTTGTTATGGTTTTCTGCAACACCAGGATTAGCACTGATTTCGTCGTTAAAAATTTAATAGCAAACAGAATTGATGCTACGGCTATCCATGGGGGATTAACGCAGAATAAAAGAAGCAGGATGATGGAATTATTTAACAATGCTAAAGTTAGCGTATTGGTCTGCACTGATGTCGCTTCCCGCGGGCTTCATATTGACAATGTCTCGCATGTTTACAATTACGAGATTCCAAAAGATGCAAAAGACTATGTGCACAGGATAGGAAGGACTGCAAGAGCAGGAGAGAGCGGAAAGGTGATTAATTTATTATCTGAAAAAGACCATGAAAATTTTTCAAGAGTATTGAGAGATTATAGCTCATTTAAAATTGAGAAGATTGAGAATCCTAAACTTGAAAGAGTAGTTATCCTCAAAAATAATTTTAACAGGAATGGATTTCAGAATAATAGAAATAAGTTTCAGAATAATAGAAATAAGTTTCAGAATAATAGAAATAGATTTAATAGACCTCATCCTTCAAGACATGATGGGTTTTCAAGACGATGATAAAATACAATTTAATAAAAGAATGCAGGAGATGCAAAATTAAATTCATAGTTGACAACAGCCAGTCTAAAAGAATGTACTGCAACAAGTGCGAGAAGAAAGGAAGTAAGTGGTCTTATTAACAAATTTAGCACTTAACATCGGGCAAAGTTTAAAAATATATATTGGTTTCCCCATCTTATGGATAGAGTTTCACTTCCTGATAAATATAGATTTAATGAAGAGTATCTCGCAAACTATCGGGTAGGAGATAAATTTCCTTTACCCTTATTTAGATTTGAAGCGAACAAAAGGGTTGTTACCGACCCAAAACACCCATTAACGAAATTTGTTCAATTTTTTATTGATAACATAATTGAATTTGATTACGATGGTGGTGTATGGACTAATATTATCTCGCCTGCTTGGAAAGAGAGAGAATTTTTGAATGAAAAATTAGGTGTTCCTCAATTATATGCACCAACTCTTGAAGAGATGGAAAAAGAGCGGCATTTTGGGGCAATAGACAGGTTGAAAGAATATGTTGGAGAATTAGAGAAGGCTATAGGCTGTATTACCTCTAAAGGAATTCCTAGTATAGAATGGCCATTACATTCTATGATTGAAACAAAGAAAGAACTGGATGAACAAGTAGAAAGGATAATAGAAGCAGAGGGGAAACCAAATTTTGTGATATATAGAATTGGTTGAAATCCCTCATTCTTGTTATGTTTTATGGTTAGCTATACTTTGCCCAGAAAAGGGGCACACTCACAAAAAAGAAGTAAGAATCGGAGTGGTTATATCTAGAATTTATTGTATGTGCGATATTATGGTCAG
>CAYIWL010000044.1:0-6989 GCA_964367085.1 Candidatus Woesearchaeota archaeon | reverse complement strand
ATAAGAAACAGTTATTTTATCAACATCACTAGGAGCCTGAAAAACAAACAACTCTGTATTGCTTCCAAGACTTTGAGCAACGAAACCATCCTCCTTAGCAATAGCCTCATACTCCTCATCGCTGAACTCAAATGTCTCATTATCATTTATAATCTCCTCTGCACCAACTCTTAATCTATCTTTATTAGAATCCCATTTATTTCTGAATTTATCCAAATTAAAATGATAGGCCCTCAACAATTTCAAATCAACAGCAGGTTTTGCAGCATCTCCCAAGTCAGAAGTACTTGCAGTTTCTTTTTTACATCCTTCTCCAAAATTATCCTTAACTATATCCTTATCATTATTGCCCCAAAAGGTTTTGTCATTATCCAAGTCGTATTTCTTCAATGCATTCGCATAAAATACATCGGAAATTTTCTTAGCATCGTATTCATTTCTTAACACAACAATATCAGAATCAGCTCTCTTCAAATCTTTCTCATCAACGCATCCGTTATTATCAAAGTCTCCAATTAGCCTTTTTTTGTCAAATTCATCGGCAAAAATAAAAAAATCCTCAACATCAATTTTCTTATTTCTATCTAAATCAAACTTCTCATTTTCTTTACTTACACTTTTTTGAAAATTATCAGCGAACAAAAAGAAATCATTGAAGTCTACTTTCCCATCATTATTGAAGTCTGAATTTGCATAAACAGAACTAACTAAAATTAAGAATACTAAAACTACAAACCTCTTTTTTATCATTTATTTCTACATTACATTTATTTAAAGGTTAATTAACTTTTCTCTAGCAGCCATTTCCATAAAGGAATAAACCTTATTCTTCCTTCTTCCTTTTCAGTATCTTTTGTAAGCAAAACTAATTCGCTAACTCTTGATTTAAATTTTTCTTTAAAATCTAATAAACCTTTTATCTCTCTCTTATCAATTTCATCACCATAAAAAACATTTATTGCAGTCAATTTCTGATTCTTATTTTTTACCACAAAATCTATTTCGCCTTTGTTCTTCCAGTAATAAACCTCTTTCTCTCTCCTTTTGAGTTCTACAAGCACTAAATTCTCGGCTAATTTTCCCTCATCTTTGGAAAATCTGAAACTTACAGCGTTTCTTAACCCATTGTCAATGCAGTATATTTTCGATGCAAGAGTTTTCTGCTCCTTAAAAGAATAGGAGAAATGATCTACTGCAAAAAAAAGAAATGCTTCCTTATAATAAGATAAATAGTCCCTGATAGTATCATAGGATAGCTTTAAAGATTCTCTTACATTCCGTAATGAAATCACCCTTGTAAAATTAGTTATTAAAAACAGTGCAAAATCCTTTGTTTTTTGTGCATTAAGATTATATCTATCAACAATATCTTTATACAGAATATCATCAAAGTATTGTTCAAGAACCTTAATCTTATAGTTTTGTTGTTTAAGCACAATCTCGGGAAATCCGCCAAGGGTTAGATATTCCTTAAAATGCCCCAAAAGATTAATTTTTGTTTTTTCAAGCAGTATCCCCTTTTTTAAATTATTTTTATTTATGTTGAGGCCATTAAAAAGTAAATATTCATCAAAACTCAACGGAAAAATTTCAAATGTAAGATTTCTTCCAGTTAACAGCATTGAATATTCTTTCTTAAGCAAATACGAACAAGAACCGGAAATAACAAACTTATTATCGGTTTTAAGATCATATTTCTTCCTTATCCAAGACTCCCACCCATCTCTCCTATGTATCTCATCTAAAAAGATATACGCCTTCTTATCAGGATTCATATTTTCTCTGTAGTTTTCATAAATATCATCCAGAGTGTCGTTTACTAATTTTTTATCTTCAAGATTCACAAACAGTATCTGTTTTGGATCAATTTTTCTATTTAGCAAACTGTCAATCATCTGATACATCAAAGTGCTTTTTCCAGACCTTCTAACACCTGTTATAATCGTTATTTCTCTTATATTAATAGAATTCACAAGACTCTCATAACTAGGTCTTGGTTTGCCTTTTAGGCCCTGAATTAGTCTGATATCCTCCCACCAGGGATTCCATTCGTTTAATTTACCTATTTCCATATGTTACGTTTTAGTGTAACAAATAGTATATAAATGTTACGTTTTAGTGTAACAAAAAGAAATCCTCAAAATCAACTTTCCCATCATTATTGAAGTCTGAATTTGCATAAACAGAACTAACTAAAATTAAGAATACTAAAACTACAAACCTCTTTTTTATCATGTTATTTTTTGTTCTTCTTAATTAAAAGTTTAATATTATTTATAAATGCAACCATTAATCTGGCAATTTCTATGCCTTCTTCTTGATTTATTTTTCTGCCATAATAATTTATTCCATTTCTTAACACTCTAAATTTGTCAAACTCATCTCCAAGATAAGATTCATTTATAATCTCCTTCAAAAAAGCAGTATAACATTCATGATTGTAAATTTTATATCCATTCTCTAACGCAACCGCCTCAAGCAATTCTCTTAAAGCATCATAAAGAAGGGTCATTTTCCCATAGTAATGCTCATCTGTTAGAACATTTGCAGCCTTTATTTTGCTCTCGGCAATCTCTATAACGGAGTTAATTCTTCCAAAGTCTTTTTTAGTTTGTTTTACAAATCTACTTTTATTGCAATCAATCCAGTTTATTTTTACCAGCTCCCTTTTAGCATAAATCCATTCATCATACTGTTCAACAAATCTTTGCTCTTGACATCTTCTTTCGATTTAAACATGAATAATTGAATCTCTCTTTTCAAGGTATTCTGGAACTTACAAATGTCAAGATTTTTTTTAGAGATGGAAAAAATGGCAATATCAATGTCAGATTTCGGGCTTATCTCAGCTTTTGCAAAAGACCCAAATAAGATTATTATGGGGTTTATCAATTCTTTTTCAAGATATTCCAATAATCCTATTTTACTGAATATCAGAAGCCAATAAACTCTAGAAAGGTTAACAAAAAGATCATTCTCTCTATTTACATAATAATAAATATAGATTTTCTCTTTGTCGCAACTCAGTAACCCTTCTTTTTTAAAATAGTTAAGTAGATTTGAGGCAGTAGGAGGACTAATTTTCTGCAGTTTAGCATATTCTCTCACACTAATCCTCTTGTAATTATCTTCAAAAAAAGGTTTAAGCCTGTTAAATATTTTTAACATATGTTAAATAAACTTAACAAGTGTTTATAAAGCTTTCTTTCTATATAATAATATTCTTTATTTGTTATTCCAAATAAATAGCAGGCTTTCCAACTTTAGCTTTCGCAGATTTTTTCTTGGGATCATACTTCTCCTTGTCAGAAACAAAAATATTTTTATTTAAATTATTCAAAAATTACTTTAACTCTTTCAACTCTTTCTTTATGTTCTCTTTTTCATTTTCTTTAGCACTCAGATATTTCTGAGCCAACTCTAAAAATTTATCATAAAGGTTTTTCTCTGGCAAAGCTTTCTCAGCAACTACAACGATCTCATCTCTAACACATTTCTGAGGATCTTGACTTGAAACTCTAAACCCAAATGGACAGCAAATCTCTGGCTTGTTAACTAAAACGCAATTAAATCTCGAGCTTTGAGTAATAGTCCCAACACCGGCAACAATATTATCTACAAAAATTTGATTTCCAGTAACGTCAATAACAGTGCTTCCAGTAGCAGCAGGAACCTCCTTGCTACTCTTAACTCCAGCAACAGATAAAACAGAATTTTTACTAATTTTATTCCCTTTATATTCAAATACAACAGGTAAACTAACACTACTTCCCTTTCCAGCATTCACTTTAACTTTAAAATCAACATCGCACCTCTCTCCATATCCCAAATTCTTGCAAACCTCGCTTTTTATCCTAACATCCAAACATTTCTTGCAGTCTTTTCCACCACAGTCAACATATCCTTCATCTTTATTTTGAACTCCATCCTCGCAGTGATTAGGCTCAACAAAAATATCTTTCACAAATTCAACAACTTTCTCTACAGTAGTTTTCTCTTCAGGTTTTTTTCCGCCACATGTCTGCCCAAATTCTATTGTTTGATAAACACAAATACTAGTTTGATTAGAGCCACAATTACAACCGTCAAAATCATCGCACTTATCATTGCAATTATTTAAGTTTGTTTTTATTCTATCGCCTAAAGCTTCCTTGCAAATCTCTTTTCCAAACTCATTTGAAAACAAAAAGAAATCATCTAAGTCTACAATAGCATCTCTATCCAAATCGAACCTTCCTACATAGCTGTCATTTACTTTTTTATCGAAGTTCTCAGCAAATAAGAAGTAATCATCCAGGTCAACTTTAGTATTATTATTAAAATCAAATCTAGTATCATTAATGCATTCAGCAGAAGCAACTATCTTTGGAGCTCTTATTGCTGCTGGTTCTTTAGGCGTTATTGGCTTTTTTTCAACTTTTATTTCACTAGGTTTTTTTATTTCAATTTCATTTTCTTTTCTATCGACAGTTTCAGGGGTTGTAGAAGGACTGCATTTTGCAATTAATTTTCCTTTCTTCTTTACACCGTCGCAAGGGTCTCCACAAGCACTATTATCAAATCTATACGTAGCAGATATTTGTCCAACACCTCCAGCAATTAAACCGTTATTGTCACCAATTCTTTTGAGTGGACAGGCAACAGACCTAGGATCCACCGCCTCATCGGTACAATAATAATACGGTTGCAATTCAGTGATTTTACTTCCAGCAGAGCAGGTCACCGTAACTTCCTTATGCTCCTCTACCAGATCAGACTTAACATTTCCAGAAAACTCAGCAATTCTAGATCCTATCGGTTTAGTAGCAACTTGTGGTTGTTGTTGAACTGGTGGAGGTTGAGGAGGTGAAACTATCGGAGGCTTACATTCTCCTTTTGGAACGCATCCATTAAAACAGCATTCCTGATTGTTCTGGCATTTCACTTCCTTTTCAGTCCAACATTCTGATTTACCAAATCTTGCTTGACAGGCTTTCGCATCATCACCGCCAACTTTATCCTTGTAATAGCAATAATTATTTCCTCTTAAATAATAAGGTTGTTTAAATTGATCAAATCCAGAACAATACTCGTCCCAGTTTTTACACTCATTCTCAGCTTCAACATCAACAGATAAATAAACACTGGCTAAAATCAAAACTATTACACTAAAAATAATTCTCTCTCCAAATATTTTTTCTCTTCTCATAAACTTATCTTAACATCCCCGCATCCATTTTGATCAGAGCAAATAAAACTCGCTCTAACAGTAATCTCATCATTAGCATTCACATTAATAGCCCCTTCAGCATTATTAACAAAAACACTTGGCTCGCAAGAGCTGCTTGGAATTCTCTGCTTCTCCCAAATATTTCCGGCAACACAAGCCTCTCTCCCATCCCCGCATAGTCCAGTTCTCCTTATCTCTCCAGGAATGCAGCGGCAAATACTTTCATCTACCTCTCCATTGCAGTTATCATCTATTTTATTCCCGCAAAACTCTCCAGAATTTTTCAAAATATTAATCTGTTCAATATTTTTATTAGAGCAAGCACAATTATTCAAGTTCTCATCAACAACACTATTACAATTATTGTCAACCCCATCGCAAATCTCCTTAGCAGCAGAGTTTATCTTTCCATTGAAGTCATTGCAGTCATTCCCTCCTATTAATTTACAGAAAGTTCTTTTATTGTCTCTAAAGCCATCAATGTCAGCATCACAAGTAGCAGTACAATCCAAATCACTTCCATCACAATTCTCATCAATGCCATTGTTGTTGTTAACATCGGGATTGCATCTCTCAACAGCATTCGGATTTATTAAATTATTATTATCATTGCAGTCACTTCCACCTTTAAAAACAGAAGAGTCAAATCCATCTCTGTCTTTATCCAACTCACTTCCAGTTTTCAGATTACATTCACAGTAGCCAGCAAAGAAAATATTTCTCAGATCCCCAAGCAGGCCAGGAACCGCCATGTTAGCGCAGATATTGCTAGGAATTAATTTATTCAATCCAGGAAAAGAACATCCAACCTCTTCAGTAACAGTAACGTTTTTAGTTGGTTCTTTTACTTCTACTTTCCTCTCAATCCTCTCAACTCCAGGCTTAACACACTCTCCAAGCTTCCCTTTGCATTCAGCTAGGTTTTCATTAGTACAACAAATCTGCTCACTACTCGGACATCCGCAAAATCCAGGACCAGCACATCTTGAAACAATTTTTTGATTGCTGCAAAATAAAGGCTTGTCATCAGCTTTGTTGGTAAACTTAGAAACGCATTCATTATTTCTAATCGCGATTCCATTGTAATTACAGCTCAACATATTATCGAAACTTAAAACGAAATCTACTCTAGAAGGATT
Source organism: Candidatus Woesearchaeota archaeon (assembly GCA_964367085.1). Classification (GTDB taxonomy): domain Archaea; phylum Nanobdellota; class Nanobdellia; order SCGC-AAA011-G17; family ARS1403; genus JACPIN01. Next base: position 641 of record CAYIWL010000044.1, on the reverse strand, counting down.
TTGATTCAAATCTCTAACAACAAAATAATAATCTCCCGGCACAAATATGTTAACGCTCTCAAAAGAAATCTGCTCGCAAAGTCCATTACTATTGCATTTCAGCGTCGAAGATCCTTTAAATTTCTCAACAGGATCAGCCCCAGCTTGATATTTTCCCTTATAAAATTCAACTGTTTTTGAAAAATCTCCTTTGATAGTTATCTGAATATTTCCTTTAGTTAAAACATGTTGCACACTTAAAGAAGACTGGCTATAAGATAAAGAAACTGCTAATAAAAAGACTGTTATTATAATCAGCTTTCTGAACAATTTTTCACCTCAATTTTTTTCTTTTTATCAATGCAAAACTTGAATTCGTTTCCAGCTTTCACTCTCGGAACAATCTCTAGAGATTGTATTGCTTTATATTTTGTAATTGTTTCCCCTAATAAACCTTTTCCATCAAATTCAGGTCTTGATAGAGCAATAGCTTTTACTTCATAAGCATTTAATCTTGTATCATACAAAAAACTTCCCACTTCGCCTTCACCACCATCAGAATAAAAAATCCTAACACCAAATCCATCTTTGAAATCAATCTTTTTTTCATTTTTTACTTTAACAAATATCAATCCACTATCACAGTAAGCATCTTCCACAAA
>CAYIWL010000043.1:0-7114 GCA_964367085.1 Candidatus Woesearchaeota archaeon | reverse complement strand
ATTATAAGGCCTATTGTAAATTTTAACAAAATGAATATCAATGTGGCAATTTAATTTTGCAAAAAAGAAAAAATATCGCATTAGAAAGTAAATAAGACCGCCCGAGAGGGGATTCGAACCCCTGGCCCCGGCATTAGGAGTGCCGTGCTCTATCCAGGCTGAGCTACCCGGGCATATAAAAATCATGGTAAAATTCGTTTTTAAATTTTTGTAAAAAATCTTTTTTCTTTTTTATCACTATATTTTCTGTTGAATCTTAATATTTTTTTCCTTAGTTTCTTATTTCCGTTTTCAAGTTTCATTTTATTAACTCTTAACGCTTCTTCAATTGCTTCTGTTCTTGAAAGGGCATTATTCACAAATACGAATGCATTCTCGATGAATCCTTTAGGAAGTTCAACACCGACAATCTCCCACAGCGGTTTTTCCTCGACGATTCTTTCCTCTCTTAACCTAAAAGCAAACAGGAATGTAGGAATAAATCTCAATATCCCGCTTAGTAAGAATAAGAATAGATAAATGCTTCCAAGGAACTTAATATCGAGATGAGTTGCCATTAATCCGCCGATAGTTGCTCCCAAGAATACTCCTGTACCGCTGAATATATTATTGTAAGTAAATGCAAAACTTCTTTTCTTCCTCGGAACAATGTCGTAAATAAAATTTGCCTCGCTCAGATTAAATCCGCCCCACCCGGCACCAGCAAAAACATTAACTAGCAATAGATAATACCAGTTCTCGCTCACAAGCCACAGTAATGGAATTGCACTCGTCATAATCCCGCTTATAACTAACAGCTTAGTATTTCCAAATCTATCGGAGATTTTTCCCCACACAGATAAAATAGCGATGCTTCCTAAAGCACCGGCAATATTAATACCTATAAATTGCGGATAGCTCCAGTTTAATTCTCTTAACATATAAATAGCAAAAAACGGTCCGGCAATAGCGGTTCCAAATCTCAACAAAGATCCATACAGTACATAGTTTCCAAGATTACTGTTCCTTAATCTTTTTGCAAAATCCTTTATTGAAAAATAACTTTCAGGATCATATCTAAACCTTGGCTCGTATTGCCTTTCTAAATAATATCTAGAAATCAAGCGAAATACAAATGCGATCATGAATAGAGTACTAAAACCTATCAAGACAAATTCTCCGTCGAATTCATTTCTCCCTCCATTGAATAACTTCAGAAACCATGCTGCAAACAAACTGCTTACTAGCACAATTATGCCTGCAATCCGATTTCTCTTGCTGAAATACTCCCCTCTTTTTTCTTCCTTAACCAAATCTCCCATCCAAGAGCTCCATGCAGGTCCGGCAAATCCTCCAATGATTGCAATCAAGCTAAAGATAAGGACAACAGACCAAGTCCGTAAAAACTCGCTACTGAAAAAAAACGGAATCATTGCCAATGGCACCCAAAGCAATGCTTGGAGCAAGACAGCATTCACGACTAGATATTTTCTGCTCCTTACTTTCATTAATTTGTTTGCATATATCTGAAACCAGGGAGGCAACAAATTTGTTAAAGAAGTCAATAAACTTACTTGAATCGGATTAGCATTCATTGCAATGGCATAAGGGCTGACAAAGTTAGTTCCAACTCCCTCCATCACAGAATAAGCGCCGGCATCTCTTCTGGAGTTCTGTAAACTTTGTGCAATTATTCCTTTTTTTTTGACCATCGCCCAAAAATATTTCCGAGATTGCTTAAAAAGTTTTGTATTCAAATATTTCTAGAAAAAACCAAAAATCCTGTATGCATAAGTCCTATATTCTCCGGTCTAGCTCTTCTCTCATCAACAATCCATTCTCTCTGGATATTTTCAATAACTTTTTCAACTTTGAAATCTCCTTTAAGTTTATTAACAAATTCATGTACTTGAGTAATATTAGGAAGATAAACAACAAGCTGGCTGTTTTTCTTCAAGGATTTTTTGCAATTATCTATTGCTTTCCACGGATCTTTTAAATCAAGAGTTATCAAATCCAAATTCTTCTCATTTATCTCATTAAAAACATCCAGGTTTCTAAAAACAATGTTTTTCATTCCAAATCTTTTAGCATTCTCATCTGCAATCTCCAAAAAATCTTTTCTGATTTCGTAGCTGTAAACTTTCTTTACGAATCTTGCGAGGTTTACGCTTAACACTCCGCAGCCGCTTCCGGCATCTAACACAATAGAATTCTTATCAACATCAGTATTAGCCAAAATAGCGCCAATATCTTTTTGCAAAATAATTGCAGGCCCTCTCTTTATTTTCTTCAAATTATCCAAAAAACTTTTTGCATCGTCTGTCATTTTCTATATTTTGCGGGAGACAGGATTCGAACCTGCATAGCACTAAACTAACGATTTTATTAATTGTTCATTTTTATTAGTATCCATTTGAAAACCTACCTCTTTCAGAAATGTTTCTCTATTTTGTTTTTTGTTTACTATCCTGAAATAAGCAGGATAAGTAATGTTTCCATCTTTACGCTTAAATTCCTCATTGTAGGATATTTTAATATCAGATGTTTCAATATTAAAAGATTTAAATAACAAACGAATTTGTTCCAAAAATTTAATATGATGTTTTATCAACTCTTTCTTTTTGGACATTTTAAACCTTAGACCATGCCAAGTATCAGGCTTCCCATTTTCCTTATATATCCCTTCAAGCTCATCATCAGAAAGCGCTTGAAGAAAAGCTTTTTTTATAGATAAATCCGAATTCGTAATCCATAAAGGTACCCTAAATTTAGAGAGTACCTTATCTCCAGTAGGGATGCCCATAAGTTTTAGAATTCTTACGACATGGGTATCAGTTGCATCTATTCTATATCCATTTTCATTTGGTCTACTCCTTTTTGTTAATCTAATTTTTCTGTGAAATAGTGTATCATAATCTTTTACTAATTTTAACAGCTTTTTCTTTGTTCCATAAAATCTAACTGCAGCTCCTTGATCATTATTAAGTAACTTTAGACCACCATCACCAATTAAATGCCCACAGAAATTTGCAAGTAAGGGAGTTGCATATAGTGGAAGTATACTTCTTTCAAGCAACGTTTTTTGGCTAAAGTTATTTAGTCTGCATTTCTTCTTTACAGTTTCAAAATCTAATAGCAAAATTCTATCATTATATTTTAAACTTTTTTTATCCATTTAAAACATTAAGATTAACTTACTTAAATTGTTTTCTTTTCCTCTTCTTCATTTATAATGAATATTTTCTAAACAAAATTAAAAACGGTGTTATAAATAGAAACAAAGTTTGTGGATAGTGCGGGGAGCAGGGTTTGAACCTGCGTAGGCACTAAGCCACTTGGTCTTGAGCCAAGCCCGTTTGACCACTCCGGCATCCCCGCATATATAAATCTCGGTAAAATCCGTATATAAAAGTTTTTAAAACGAATTTCAGACAGATTAAATATGAAACTAGCAGTTTTATTTTCAGGAGGCAAGGACTCAACTTTTGCAATGTACAAGGCATCAAAAGAGCATGAAATCGCTTGCCTTATCACATTAGATTCAAAAAACAAAGATAGTTACATGTTTCACACTCCCGTCGACAATGTTGATAGTTTGGCTGAAAAAATGCAGCTGCCGTTAATAAAAATTAAAACAGCAGGAGAAAAGGAAAAAGAATTATCTGATTTAAAAAAGGCAGTTAAGAAAGCAATCAAAGAGTACAAGATAGAGGGGATTGTAACCGGGGCAGTTGCTTCAACGTATCAAGCATCAAGAATACAAAAAACCTGTAATGAATTAGATATTTACTGCTTCAATCCTTTATGGCAGAAAGATCAAATTGAACTGCTAAACGAATTAGTCGAAAATGGTTTCAAATTTAAAATTGTAAAAGTAGCGGCTGATGGGCTAGACAATTCATGGATAAGTAAAATCATAGACAAAAAATCTCTGCTAAAAATAATTGAACTCAGCAGAAGATATAAATTCAATCCAGCATTTGAGGGAGGCGAGGCAGAGACAGAAATAATTGATTGCCCTCTGTTCAGAAAATGAAAAAAGTTTATGCTGAAATGGGATTGGGGAATCCAACTTTTTTATCAACAGAGATAGAAGAGGATAATGAATATAGAATAAGCAAATTTATTTTCCCTAAAAAGATATCTGGAATCTATTTCAGATTTTGGTTTTTCAAGAAGGTTATAATTATTTCATCTAAAGATGGAATAGTTTCACAAAAGAAAAATGAAAATAAATTCAAACTACTTTTTGGGGTGCAAGGGATAGGATGATTTTAATAATTAATCTAAATAAACATAGGTTGCATGATTTAGAATTTATAAAACCAATTACAGGCTTATTAAAAAATTACAAAGTAGTTCATTATAAAACTCTAAAACAAAAAGATCTAGAACAAGCGGAGAAAATAATAATTGCAGGAACTTCTTTAAAGGATGATGAATACTTAAAAGATCTAGAAAAATTTTCTTGGATAAGGGATTATAAAAAACCTGTTCTTGGAATTTGTGCTGGAATGCAAATTTTAGCATTGGTAAATGGAGCAAAACTGAAAAAAGCAAAAGAAATTGGCCAGGTAGAAATCAAAGCTTTGAAAAAAGATTTTTTAATCGAAGATATAAAAAAAGTTTATTCTCTCCATCAATTTTCGGTAACTCTTCCAAAAGGATTTGAGCTGCTAGCAAGGTCTTCAAAATCAATACAAGCAATAAAAAAGGATAACCATTATGGGTTGTTATTTCATCCAGAAGTTTTCAATAAGGAAGTTATTAATAAATTTGAAAAAATATCTCCACAGCAAAGAGCAAGATTATTAAATGAGAAAAACTTACAGTTCTGAATAAAAAAGAGGTGAAATTAAAATATCAATAAAAATTTTAGAGAATCTAATTAACGCAGTTAGCCCAAGCGGAGACGAAGACTTAGTCAGAAATCTGATAAAAAAAGCAATGAAAGGGCATGTGGACCAGATTGAAACTGATAAGCTGGGGAATCTGATCTGTAGGAAAAAAGGGAAAGGTCCAGTAATCATCTTGGCAGCACATATGGATGAAATTGGCTTGATGGTAAGCAAGATAGACCGGGATGGGTATCTTAAAATATCAGAGGTAGGCGGTGTTGATTCAATTGCCTTGGTCGGCCAGAAAGTCCAGGTTATGGATCAGAAAAATAAAGTAATTTGTCATGGGGTTATCACATTTGAAGAAGTCCATGAGGGCAGGTCGTTGGATAGAAAAAATATCCCGCCAGTTTCAGAGCTCTATGTTGACGTTGGTCTTACGAATGAGGAGTGCATAAAAAAGGGCATCGAGGTAGGATGCTATATTGTCCCGCTTCATCATTTAGAATATTTAGGCAATGAAAATGTGATTTCTGGAAAAGCATTAGATGACAGAATCGGGTGCTACATTCTTATAGAGCTTGCAAGAAAACTAAAGAAGGCAAAAGCAGATGTCTATTTTATCTTCACCGTTCAAGAAGAAATAGGATTGTATGGAGCAAAAACCTCTATTTATAATTTAAACCCGGATTGGGGGATAGCAATAGATGTTGTTTCAGCAATGGATGGAATAGTCGGCACGACAAGAATGTTGGGCAATGGCCCAGTAATAACCGTAAAAGATGCAGAGATGATAGCTGATAAGCATCTAAATATCATTCTAGAAAAAATAGCGAACAAACTAAATATCCATATGCAAAAAGATGTATCTTCATTTGGAACGACGGATGCAACCAATATAATGTTGTCAAAAGGAGGAACGCCATCGACGGCAATCGGAGTGGCAGTAAGAAATATACACTCAACAATAGGAATTGCAGACATGCGCGATGTAAGGGGGGCAATAAAAATTTTATATGAATTTTTGAAGAACCCGCCGCAAAAACATACTTTTTAATCAATAGAAATATTTAATAATGAGTTTCTAATGTGTGGATAAGCGAGGACGATATGGCAGAAAATTCAAAAAAACAGCACGATGTGAAGATATTTAGTCTGCCAAGTTGCGTATATTGTAACCATGCAAAAGAATTCTTCAAAAAACATAATGTGAAGTATAAGGACATTAACGTCGAAAACGACAATAAGGCCGGGATGAAGATGGTAGAAAAAACAGGCCAACACGGAGTGCCAGTTATACTTATCGACGAAAAATGGAATGACGCAATTATCGGATTTGACGAGTCAGCACTAAAGAAAAAATTAAACATAAAATAGGTAAAAATGAGAGAGAGAATAAGTATCATATTGTTAATTGGTTTTTTGCTAGTCGGCACATTATATTTTCATTATGCAGAAGAATGGTCATATGCAGATTCTTTTTATTTTTCAACTATAACATTGACTACCATCGGTTATGGGGATTTGCATCCTTCAAAAGATTCGAGTAAAATCTTTGTTTCATTTTACGCCCTTTTTGGAATAGGGTTCGTGCTTTACACACTTGGCTCAATCATAGGGGAGCGCATTGTTAATCATGGAGTCAATATCCATCGTGTTGTTTCAAATGCTTATGATTCTGGATATGGCACTTTACTGAAAGACAGAAAAAGATTAATTAATAGTAAAATAAATAAAGGGCTCATGAAGAGAAAACTTTTGGAAGAGGGGAGAAAATGGTAGACTTTGATGTATACGGCCCTGAAAAAATTCTTCAGATCTATAATCCAAAAGTAGGAATGAGAGGGTTTGCAGTTTTAGATAATTTGTCATTAGGTCCTGCTAAAGGCGGAATAAGAATGACGCCAACGATTTCAGTAGATGAAGTTGCAAAATTAGCTAGGACAATGACGTGGAAAAATGCTCTGGCAGAATTGCCATTTGGCGGAGGAAAATCAGGAATAATTGCAAATCCAAAAGAATTTTCATTGGAAAAAAAGAAAGAAATAATAGAAGCATTTTCTAAAGCACTAAAAATTGTCTGTCCAGATTTGTATGTTGCAGCTCCAGATATAAATACTGCAGAAGAAGAAATGGAATGGTTTGCAAAAGCAAATGGAAATAGAAAATCATGCACAGGCAAGCCAAAAAAAATGGGAGGAATTCCTCATGAGTTAGGCAGCACAGGATTTGGTGTGGTTCATTCAACATTAGTAGCATTAAATCATATGAAGAAAAAAATCAAATCAGTTTCA
>CAYIWL010000042.1:0-7285 GCA_964367085.1 Candidatus Woesearchaeota archaeon | reverse complement strand
TCACTCAGGCTTTATTGAGAAATGCTACAAAGATAAGTGTTGCTTTGCTTATAGTGGATAGCATAAACATATTCTTTTCTGAGAAAAAGCAGAGATACTTTGAGGTTTTTAGCAAGACAGTTACATTAAGATCGGAGGAGAGATGAAAAAAATCAGGATTATTTTTACTACCATAATTTTGCTATGGGTTGCTGCATATTTTATCAGCCTAGGATTCGAGAATAAGAGAGATGTTATCAGCGATGGAATTGCAATTGTCCCGATAAAAGGAGCGATATTACCTGAGGATTCTAATGACATATTAAGCGGGAGCGGAATGGGAAGCGATACGATCATTAATAATTTGAAAAGAGCGGAGAATAACGACGGTATAAAAGCAGTTGTGCTTGAAATTAACAGCCCTGGAGGGACAGTTGTTGCTAGCAGGGAAGTTGCTAACTATGTCAAGTCTCTTTCTGAAAAAAAGCCTATTGTTGCTTGGATAAGAGAAGTAGGTGCTTCAGGAGCGTATTGGATTGCTTCTAGCTCTGATGTGATAATTGCAGATGAGATGAGCATAACTGGAAGCGTTGGAGTCATTTCAAGTTACTTGGAATTCAGCGGCTTGCTTGAGAGATATGGGGTTGAATATGAAAGACTAGTTGCCGGGGATTTGAAAGACGTTGGAAGCCCATTTAGAGATTTGAATGACAATGAAAGGAATTTGATGAATATAAAACTTAAAAAGATTCAGGACATTTTTATTAAAGACGTCGCGGAAAATAGAAAACTTGATAATGCACAAATTAACGAGATAAGGCACGGATTTTTTTATCTTGGGGTTGAGGCTAAAGAGCTTGGACTTATAGATGAATTTGGCGGCAGAGAAAAAGCGATTGCAAAAGCAAAAGAACTAGCTGGAATTAAAGACGGGAAAGTAGTTGAATACAAATCTGAGAAAAGCTTACTTGATCTCATTGAAGGATTTACAAACAAAGCATTCTTCAGTATGGGAAGAGGGATCGGAATGAGCTTGTTTAAAAACGAGATTGAAAACAAGTTTGAAATTCTTGCTGCGTAAACTGTTTTTGTGGAAAGAAGAAAAAAACGATTAGCCTTTTATGTTTCTATTATGAGTTGGAATTTTACTTAAACAGATTTTTAACCATAACTTAATAAATCTCTTTATCTTTAATTAAACATTATGAACATCACACTCATAACTCTGATAATTTATTTTGTATTGATGCTTCTTGTTGCTTGGTATTCTTCAAGAAAAGAATCTTTAGAAACATATTACCTGAACAAAAGAAAAACAAGTTTATGGTTGATGACTTTTTCAAATGTTGCCACCATAGTTGGAGCCGGGGCGACAGTTGCAATTGTTTCAGAAGTTTATAATTCTGGAATCTCTTATGGACTTGCTTTGCCAATTTCTTTTGTAGTTGGCATGATTCTTTTAGGTATTTTAGCAACTAAAATAAGAGCAATCGGAGAAAAATATGATGCTTATAGTATTGTAGATTTTTTCGAAAAAAGATTCGGCAGAAAAAACAAAATTCTCGTTGGATTTTCGCAGATTTTCTTATTAGTTATTTGGATAGCAATTCAAGCAGTCGCAGTTGCTACTCTAGCAAGTGCTTTAATAGGAGTTAATTTTCAGTTAGCAATAATTCTTGCTATTGGCGTTACAATTCTTTATACAACTCTTGGCGGATTAAAAACAGATATACTTACTGACTTTATCCAATTTTGGATAATTCTTATTGTCTTTATAATCATGGCAGTATTTGGCTATTCTCAAGTGGGAGGATTTGAAAATCTTTTTGCCAATCTTCCAAAAGGACACTTAAATCCATTTGGTTTTGGAGGAATTAGCTGGTTTATTGGTGCGATTCTATTGAGCGGATTTGTTTATCTGGCAAATACTGCTCACTGGCAAAGAATACTGTCTGCAGAAAATGAGAAAATAGCAAGAAAATCTTTCTTTTACTCAATTCCGTTTATGATAGTCATAAGTCTAACGGTGCTATTTTTTGGTTTATTAGCTTCTGTAATGCTAACCGGAATAAACCAAGATTCTGCTATCTTTTTTTTAATGGATAAAATTTTGCCACCTTGGTTAATTGGAGTTGGGTTTGCATCAATTTTGGCAGTTATTATGTCCTCAATTGATAGTTTAGTCGTTGGTGGCTCAACAATTGTTTATAGAGCTGTTTTCAAGAAAAATCAATTGGAAAACAGGAAGGAAGTCATTTATGCAAGATTAATAACTGCATTATTCGGAATAGTCGGTGGATTTATCGCATTTATTGTTCCAAATATAATTACTTTATCTTTATTTGTTACTTATCTAACTTTGATATTTGTTCCTGCAATTTTTGCAGGGTTGTATTCTGAAAGAATAACAGGAAAAGCAAGTTTCTATTCCATTTTAATTCCTATAATTTTGCTTATTGTTCTTTTTCCAATTGTAGGCAAAAATACTTTTTTAATTACTACTTTATCCGCTGTTCTAATAATTTTATTTTATGACAAGATTTTCAAGAGAAAACAAATGGAAAGTGCCCCATTAACTAATTACTAAAATGGTCTCTGGGAATTCTCCTTTCATAAAAAGATTTAAATGCCATGAGTTGTTTTGGTTTTAAGGACTAGGCCGGGAGGTTAGTTCTCTCCTGTGACTGCAAAGGAACTTTACGGCAGGGCCGAAGCTTGGGTGAGGCATTGAAGCTAGCTGTTGGTCTTGATTCGGACGACGAGGTTTTGTCCTGCGGGGTCGGTAGTTTTGAGAATTCCGCCAGGCTGGGAACAGAGCAGCGGTCATCATGGTTATTGGCGCTCGCAGTCAACAGGGCTGAGAAAGAGTCAAGGGTGCTGGCAGTTGGTTTTAGTGACAGGTCCCAGGCGCGTCCAAAAAAATAAAGAAAATAAAAAATTAAAAGAAGATAAAAGACGGATTTTACTCCATCTTTCCAATCTTAAACATTTTTGTGCCGCATTTCATGCAAGTTCCTTTTACAGCATCTCTGCCATTTTTCATCTTAACCTGCTTAGCGTCTTTCATCTGCCTAGATGCTTTACATTTCATGCAGTGTCCATCAACCATACATTCACACCTCCTAGTTATATCCGTATTTTATTGATTTTAGGTTAAAAATAAACTAATACCTGTGTTTTTTAATGTTTCTATTTCACAAATTTACAGTTTTTTGTTTTCTGCAAAGCCGTAATAGCCGTTGTTGCCGATGATTACATGATCTAAAATTGGAATTGAAAGCATCTTTCCTGAGTTGATTAATATTTTTGTAACTTCAATATCCTGCTGCGATGGTGTTGAATTTCCATTCGGATGATTATGGGCTAGAATGATTGAATCTGCGCTTTCTTTAATTGCCTCTTTAAAAACTTCTCTCGGATGCACTAAAGTTGAGTTTAAAATCCCGATGCTTATTTTTTTGATGCTTATCACTTCTCTTTTCGTGTCAAGCAGGATTGCAAATAAAACTTCTTTTTTATAACTTTTTACTTTATCTGACAGCATGTTGTAAATGTCTCTTGCTGATATAATTGGCTTTTTATTATAGCCTCCTTTTTTCAATGTGTTGTATCTTTTGCTGATTTCAATCAAGCTTAGAATTTTCAATGCTGCTGCAGTGTCGTTTTTGCATTCTTTTTTTAATTCCTGAAAACTTAATTCTTCTAGTTTATTGAGATTGTATTTTTTTAATAATCTGTTAGCTAAGAGCACAACGCTTTCATTCTTTGCTTTTCCAAGAATTATTTCAAGCAACTCAGAATCAGTCAGGCTTTCAGTTCCATCTTTTATCAGCTTGTTGCCGGGGCGATCATACCAAGGCATGTTTAATATCCCCATACAAAAGATAAAATAAAGATTATATATAAGCATTTAGCATCTGGAAATAATATCGGGCTTGTAGTTCAACGGAAGAACGCTGCCTTCGCAAGGCAGAAATGCGGGTTCAATTCCCGTCGAGTCCAGCAAGAAAAAGATAAAATTTATATAATTTTACCAGTCTATAGTATTCATGAAAATCATTTTGCTTTCCATCCTTATTGTAGTGCTTCTTATTTCTGGTCATGAAATCTTTGCTGCCGGTGGTGGTGGCGGTGGGAAAACAGTAAAGAGAACAGAAGTTCCTCAAGAAGTAGATGTAATACAACCTGCCAAACAAAAAACAGTAGATTTATCCCAAGAATTAAAATGTGGCAATTTGTCTTCGAGAGGAGAAAGAGTTAGATGCAGGCTCAGTTTGGAAGATGAAGAATACGCAAGAGAAAATGAGATATTATACCTACCAGAGGAATGTAGAGACATGGTTGAAGAAAAGAAAAATAACTGCATAAATTTATACAAGAAAACTCAGAGATGTTGGCAGTTTCCAGTTGGAGAATCAAGGTTACAGTGCGTCAGAGAGAATCTAAACCTTGGCAGAATATTTTCAACGGAAATTAAAACCTGCGATGCAAAGGGCACTGAAAGAGCTAAATGTATTTCAGAGATTAGAGAAAAAGCATTTAACTTAATAAAATTTAGATTTTATGATCTAGAAGAAAGAGCAGAAAAAATTTCGGAAGAAGGAAAAGTTTCAAGTGAAGACGTAGTTTTATTAGTTTCAATGTTGGAAGAGAAAAAAGTTGAGTTTAATCAAGCAACATCTATTAAAGAAAAAAGAAAAATAGTATTGGAAGTCAGAGAAATTTGGAAAGAATTCATCAAGAAGGTGAAAAAATGAAATGGAAAATTTTATTCATTTTACTAGTTTTATTTTTAGTAATCGGTGCAGGATGTGAAAAAAAGAGTGATGAAAGCAATAGAAAAGATGCTGAAGAGATAAATACCATAGACAAAGATAGTGAATTCTATGACGGATGAGATGATGCCTTAAACGAGCTTGATGGATTAGAAGGCACTTAATTTAATTGTAAACTTCTTTTTTAATATTTCCACTAGGTATGTTTAATTCCACTGTCAAAATATTTTCAACAGTTTTTACAAACACAGGAGGACCGCATAAATAAAAATCAGTTTGCTGCAATTGCAGGCCTGTTTTATTAATCATCTCTTTGTTAACCCTTCCTGTTGTTCCTTTCCAGTTTTCCCTTGTTAATGTAAATTCGTGCGAGAATTGGGATGAAGAATTTGAAATGGATTCTATTTCCTTCTTCCATAAAATTTCATTTTCAGTTTTATTTGAATACAGGATATGTGTTCTTATAGGAAGTTTCTTTTGATAGACATATCGGAGAATTGACATTAGTGGAGATATCCCTGAGCCTGCCCCTATCAACATTAAATTCGGCCTTGCATTTTTCTCGTCAAAATAGAATTTTCCAAAAGGTCCTGTGACTGCAATCAGCTCATTTTGCTGCAGATGATTTACAAGATAATCTGAAACAAATGCATTCTCAGTTGTTTTCACAGTAACTTCTAAGTAATCCTGCTGGATCGGAGTTGAAGACATTGAAAACGGCCTTTTCTGTATCCTGTTTTTTCCATCTCTCACTTTGAATTTTCCGGTCTTTTCCATATCCAGCTCCATCATCACAAACTGTCCAGGCTGAAAGCTGAATGGCTTCCCCTCTAACTTGACTCGAACTGCTTTTGCCGTTGGAGATAGTTCGATCAATTCTGAAACTTTTAATACATAATTAGGCATATTTTTTAAAAAAAGAAAATTGTTTTTAAACATTTTGCTTCTAAAAGATGGATTGCAAAGATTTAAATAAAACTTAAGCATCTTAAAGCCATGGCACTAAGAAGAGGCGAAACAAGGGATGAGCACAAGAGTTTTGTGGACAGCATGCTAAAAAAAGCTGATGAAAAAAACATAATTAAGCCAAGGTCATTGTATGACAGCGTTGATGTCAAAAGGGTCCAAGAGCTTACTGACGAAATAAAAGCCGGAAGCACTGCTCACAAAGCCAGGAAATAATTTTTCTAATTTTTTTATTTTTTATCTTAATTATCTAGCAACAACAGCAATCTCTTTTCTCTGTCTTGGAGATTTTTTACATTCGGCGCTGCAACAATAATTATTTTTCACACAGCATCCATCGCATGAAACGAACAACTCGTCGCAGTCGAGATTGTGGCAGTTCAGATACTTATCTTCCCTTCTTCCGCAATGAACACATATCGCTATCGGTTTTCCGGAACGGGCAGTTAATCTATCATCAAAAACAAAACAGCTTCCTTCAAAATAAGTATTGGGGAATTTATTGATGAAATCAATAATCCCTCCTTTAAGCTGTTGAACATCTTTGAATCCTTTCTGTTTTAAAAAAGCACTGGATTTTTCACACCTAATCCCCCCAGTACAATACATTACAATTTTCTCATTTTTATAAGGCTCTAGGATATTTGAAGATTCTGGAAAATCCTTAAAGTTTTCAATGGAAAGAGTGAGTGCATTCTTAAACTTTCCAACTTTGTGTTCATGCTCGTCTCTTGCATCTAACAAAATTATTTTTTCCTTATTGTCAAGCATAACCTTTAATTTTTCAGGCTCAATGTGATTCCCCCTTTTATTCAAGTCAACTTTGCTTCCAAAAACAACAATCTCATCTCTTGTTTTAATAGTTAATTTATGATAAACCTGTTCTTTGCAATTTTGTTCCCTAAAAGTCAAATCAGAAAACTCCTTGCTTTCTCTTATTTTTCTTTTAAATTCTTCCATTTCTTTTTCTTTGCCACAGACAGCACCATTAACTCCCTCTCCAGCAACCAATATCCTTCCAAGTAATTTTAGTTCACTGCATATCCATTTGAACTTGTGCATCCAATAACGAGGATTTTCCAAGTATGTGTATTTGTAGAAAGTTATTACTTTAAACATTACAAAAACAAAACTTATATACTTTAAAAATTTTTTGAAATCTATGCTTGAGATAAAAGGTGATTATTTAGAAGGCGGCGGCCAAATAATAAGAACTGCTTTAGCTTTATCAATAATAACTCAAAAGCCATTCACAATAAATAATATAAGAAAAGGAAGAAAAGAGCCAGGATTGAAAGAGCAGCATCTTCAGACAGTAAGAGCAGTTGCGAAATTGTGTAATGCAAAAGTAGAAGGCGATGATCTAAACTCAACAAAATTATCTTTTGTCCCAAAAAAAATTACAAATACAGACCTAGAAGTTAATATTTCTACAGCAGGCTCAACTGCGCTGGTTTTACAATCACTATTAATAGCTGGTACGAAAAATAATTTGAACATTCACATAAATGGAGGAGGAACTTGGAATTCAAATGCAAGCTCAATTCCGTATTTTCAAAAAGTTT
>CAYIWL010000041.1:0-7351 GCA_964367085.1 Candidatus Woesearchaeota archaeon | reverse complement strand
CATCTAAATCTTTAACTCCGATTGCATTCACAGGGCAGACTTTAGCTCCTTCAACAATGGTTTCAACTTCGTCTTCTGAAAAATCGCCTTCAAGTATGAAAAAATCTTTCTGGATCTCTCTCCCATTAATCAAATCTACTTTCTCCCCGACATCCTTCCATCTCTTGAAATCCATCGCTAAGCACGCTTTATTCCCTATGCATGTTGCTTTGTCGAATTCAATTCTTATTTTTGGCATCTTCGTAAACTTTTAGATAACGCTCATTTATTATTTCCCAAGTATAACTTTTTGATTTTTCCTTGTTGTTCCTTGAAAAGTTTTCTGCTATTTTCGGATTGTCTATGACTTTTAAGATTTTCTCTTTTAGGTTTTCTATATCGCCGTAATTAACAAAAAATCCGTTTTCATTGTCTTTCATTTCATAAGGGACTCCGTTAACAGGAGATGCAATAATTGGAAGACCGGAAGCCATCGCTTCAAACAAAGTTAAAGGCAAACCTTCCCTATAGCTTGGAAGTGCATAAACATCAGCTGCTTGATATGCCTCAGCTACTTTATTTTTCCCATTTAATGGACCAATGTACTGCATATTGTTTTCATCTTTAATTATTTCTTTTACTTCCTCTGCTTTGCCCTCATCAGGTCCAATGAAAATAAAGTTAACATCTTTTCTCTGCTTCAGAATCTCTTTTCCGGCCCTTGCCAAAATTTCAGGACCCTTTGTCGGATTTAATCTTCCTAAAAATAAAACCATCTTTCCTTTTATATTATAATTTTTTTTGAAATTATTCGGAGAAATTTTTTTGAATAGAATAGGATCCATACCGTTCGGAATTACAATTATTTTTTCTTTCCTTGCCAATTTCTCTAGTATTGGAAGCTCCCAAGGTGTTATCGCAACGATTTTGTCAATTAATTTGAAAGACACCCTGTTAAAAATTAAATCATTTAAAAATACAAAAGGTTTCAAGATCCCGGGACGAAAAGCATCAGTCCATGGGCAGTGGGTTGTGTGAATGTGTTTAGATTTATTGAATTTTGAAATTAACCCGGCTATTAAGACATACAAGTGCCCGGATACATGCGAATGTAAAACATCAAAATCATATCTCGGAAGTTTCCAGATGAGAGAAGGCCAGATAAAAGTTGACAAGGATAAGCGAAACCAGTAAGGATAGCGATGAACTATAACCCCGTTAATTATTTCTTCTCTTTTGTTTATTTTTTTATACTTATCTGAATTACAGCAGAAAACATGAACTTCATGCCCTTGTTTTACTTGATACTCTGCCAGCTCCTGCATTACTCTTTCTACCCCCCCATATGTAGGCAAATAAAACATATTGATATGAGCTATTTTCATAAACAGAAATCGAGAGTTAGAGCTTAAAAGACTATTCGTTCTTCATAATCTTTTCTTTTCCTGCTTTAAACCACAAGCTCTCTATATCTGAAACTCTTCGAAAGTTCTCTAATCTATTTGCCAGCTCTAAAATTGTTTCTTTTGGATTCTTAGTAATTACTAAATCCGTTTCCTCTATCGCTTTTTCAGGATGGAGAGAGGGATAAATCCCAGCATAAGCAACTGGTTTTTGCAGGCGTTTTAGAGCTTTGAATATTTTTGATGCCTTTCTATATGTGGTTTTATTCGCTGAAACAACAATCAGTCCGGAGTATGCAGCTTTTTTCTTCAAATCATCAAGGTCTTCAAATTCAGAAAAATGGATCTCTATTTTATGGTTATTCTTTTCTAAAAATTCCGCAATTATTTTAGGCCCTTTATCTTTCCTCGAGCCAGTAGATATCAAAATTATCTTCATAACATCCTCAATTTATCTATTTCTTTCAGTACATCCTCAACAGTTATTGCTTTCATACATTCTAAATTTCTCTCATTTTTCAATTTGCATTTTGCTTTCATGCATGCGGTGCAAACCTCATCTTTTTGAATTGAAATTGATTTTTCTGAATAAGGTCTCCATACTGTTTTATCCCCTGCTCCAAAGAAAGTTATAACTGGCTTGTTAAGTGCCGCTGCAATATTTGTCGGTCCGGAATCTATCCCAACAACTAAACTAGAATTTTTAATTATCGCAAATAACTCCTGAATTGAAGTTTGCCCAAACCAATAATTGTCTTTTTTTTGCTTCATCAACTCTTTTATAGAATAAATAAACTCTTTTTCTTTGTCAGTGCCTAAGAAAATAATTTTTGCTTTATAATCTTCTATCAATCTATCTGCAAGCTCAGCAAATCTCTCCTTAAACCAAGTAGGATGAGTCCATGAAATAACTGAGAAGGCAACAACGAAATTTTCTTTTTTTATTCTCTGCTCCTTGAACTTTTGTTTTACAAATAAATCAGCTTCTTTTGAAACGTATGCTTCTGGACTTTTATCAACAACATTGTTTATATTGATTAATTTCAGAACGTCTAAATTATCTTCAATTTTATGCTTTAATCTTCTATCAGGCAATAACTGCTTTGTAAGGAAATAACCTTTTGGCTCGCTGAAGCCTACTCTTGTGCAGCCAATCCTAAAAGGAATATTTGCATCTCTTAATAACTTAGAAATCGTATACGTCCCATTGTGCAAAATTATTGCCAAATCATACTTATCTTTTATCTGTTGCAAATAAATATTATAATTTTCTTTTATCTTATCTCTATCCCATGTTAAAATTTTATTTATATTAGGATTTGAAAATAAAATTTTTTCCATCCCGGGAAGAATAACAAGATCAATACTAGATTCAGGAAAATTTTTCTTTAAGGCTCTGAATGTTGGGGTTGCAACTAAAATATCCCCAATTCTTTTTAATTCTATTATTAATATATTTTTAACATTGTTTAAATTAGATTTTTTTGAAAATAAACTTCTTGTCCTATAAACGGAATAATCTAGGTAATTTGAAAAAATTCTTAATCTATCTTCAACTCTTGCTTGGAGATTTTTCATGAATAGAAACTGAAAAAATAGATTTATATGCTTTATTAAGATTATTTTAAACAACGGAAATATTTAAAAAATCTCTTAATTTCTTAAAAGTTGGTGTTTATGCAAAACTCTGAACCATATTCAATCGTTGGAACTGACATCAGATATGATGCTGGTCTTTATAGAGCGCATATTCAAGATGTAAAAGAAGCAATTGGTGAAGTTGGAAAATTAAGTAATGCAAATTCTGAGCAGGTAAGAAGAGTTCTTGAAACAATCATTAGAAGCGTTTACTTGGCAACAAGGCAATTGTATGATCCCTTAGTTGACAAAGAGAAAATGGATGTTGCTAAAGCAAAAAGAAGTGATTATTTAACAGACCTGAAGGATCTTGAAAAGAAATGTCGTGAAGGTTCTTTTTTGGATTAAATCCCTGGAATTCTCCCCTTAAACTTTCTCATTAGTTTTTCAGGATCTTTTCCTTTAATGGAAGACATCATCTTCTTAGCTAGTCTGTACTGTTTCAATAAATCACGAATCTCAGATGCAGGAACCCCACTCCCTAGAGATATCCTCCTAATTCTCGAGCCTTCAATGATTTCCGGGTCTTCTAATTCTTTTCGAGTCATGCTGTTCATGCATTCCTTCCAATGTTTCAGCTTGTCTTCATGCACATCCAATACATCCTTGGGCAATTTTAGCTGCGACATACCAGGGACTAATTCCATCAACTTTGAAAGTGAACCCATTTTTGACATAACCTGCATCTGCTCGTACAAATCAACTAAATTAAATTCACCTTTAAGCAATCTCTTCTCCATGTCTTTTGATTTATCTTCTGAAATTGCCTCTCTCGCTTTTTCAAGTAATGCTTCTAAATCCCCCATTCCAAGTAGTCGAGAAACAAAATTTGGAGGATTAAAAGTTTCAAAATCATTCGGCTTTTCTCCTGTTGCAATGAATTTTATTTTCGCTCCGGAAACTGCGCATGCTGACAAAGCCCCTCCTGCTTTTGCAGTACCATCCATCTTTGTTACTATCACGCCAGTTATCTCGCAAGATTTGTGAAACTGCTCTGCCTGCCTTTGAGCTGTCTGTCCTAGTTCTGCTGGGATCACTAACAAACGCTCATCTGACCGAATTAATTTATTTAGAGACTCTATTTCATCTATTAATTCTTGAAGTAATGCATCTCTCCCAGCTGTATCAATTATCAAGAGATCATAATTCTTGTATTGCTGCTCAAACTTCTTATAGATTTTAACCGGATCTTTTTCTTTTTCGTCGATAAAACACTGCACCTGGACTTGATCTGAAAGCAACTTTAATTGATGCGTTGCTGCCGGCCTGTGAACATCTAAGCCTAGAGTTGCAACTTTGTAATTTCTTTTTTTATAGTAATTTGCTAACTTTGCTATCGTTGTAGTCTTTCCTGAACCGAACAAGCCAACTAACATTATCTTGAAAGGCTTCTTTTGCTGAATTTTGATTTCTTCTTTTTCTTTTCCTAATAAATTTGTTAGCTCCCCATAGACAATATGGATCAAGAATTCACGCTTTGGCTGCTCTTTTGTCGGCTTTTCTTCTTTAAACCTTTCTTTAATCCTGCTTGTTAAGTTGAAAACTAATTGAACATTGACATCTGCTAAAAGCAAGGCTCTTTGAATATTTTGGACTAGCTCATCGACTGTCTTTTCATCTACAAACAGTGCAGACGTTATCTTCTTTAATGAATTCCTTAATGATGTTGAAAGGTTGTCTAATACCATATTAAACCTCAATTATACTAATGCCCCTAACATTTTTAAAATCTTTGTCATCTGTTAATATCAATTTAACTTTATTTTTTAACATCGTTGCTAAAATTGAAGAATCTGTAGGGAGTAACCCATATTCTTGAGACAATGAACATGACTCAATTTCGTCTTCTGCGTTTAGATCCAATATCTGTGCAAGATTTTTAAGATTTATATAAAATGGCAAAAATTTAGAATATACTTGTTCCCTTAATTCTTTATCTTTTTTTATATGCTTTATAATTTCAAATTTGTTACTATTTTTTAGTTTTTCTGACGCTGCTGTCCATAAAGATTTAAACTTCACCTCATTGAGCACAAGTACACTTGTATAAAATTCATAATTTTCATTATTCAGAATATCCCTTATTTTTTCCCACCTGCTTTCCTCCTTATTTAAAAGGTAAAGGAACGGATTTGTATCTACAAAAAGCCTTTCTTTCATTTAATCATTCCAGCAAAAAACTCGTGAGTTATGACGTCTAACTCTTCAATATTTTTTACTCCTTTATCCCCAAACAATCCAACCAAATCTCCTAATTTCTTTTTTAGAGGGACTATCAAAATTCCATTTTTTAGGTCAATGACTTCCACTTTCGTGTTTATTTCCATACCCTTTTCCTTTCTCATGTTTTTAGGAATTACGATTTCTCCCCTTTTTCCAATTCTTTTTAGAATCATTTCCATGATATTTTTATTAATTCTGATATTTATAAATTTTTCTGAATTCTCTATTCTTTTCAGAATTATACTAAACTCTTGATCAAATCTGCCTTTGTTATCAGTCCGATTAACTTCCCCTTTTCTTTTACTAAAACTATAGGATAATGTTGCAATAATTTTTTTATAACTTCTATTTTTGTATCCTTAGCTATTATAGGTGGAGATTCTTCCATTATGTCTTTAGCTGTTAATTTTTTAATGTCATCTAAATTTTTACTTAGTATTGTTGATTCTGAAATTAATCCAAGAACATTTCCCACATTGAGGACAGGAACTTGCGAGATGGAATTTTTATTCATTAGCTCTATTATTTTTGAAACTTTTTCATTTTCTTGAACAGAGATTATATTTTTATTCATTATTTCTCGAGCTTCTTTTTCATGATGCTTAGTTAAAATCTCTAAAGCTTGCTCTATCTTTTTTACTTTAGAATATGTGGGATCGAGTTTTCCAGATTCAATTTTAGCTATTAAACTCTGAGAAATCCCCGCGGTTTTTGCAAACTGATGCTGTGTTAAACCCAGCTGTTTTCTAATTTTTCTTAGTTGAGTAATATCGAATACCATGGGATTTAGTTAAAGTTAAAGGTTTATAAATATTCCTATAGGAATAAAATTAGCAGGAAATTATTTTAATAGGCCTGAAACTTTATTTTTAGAGATGAAGGAGGATAAAATGACAGAAGATTTTAGTAAAAGATTTGAGAATGTAGAGAAATCTGATCAAAAAATAGCACATCCATTATTGGATGGAATAGTTGAAAAAGAACAAAATAAATTTGGAAAATATTTAGGTCATGCCTCGGGAGGACTTCTTTCTGTAACCATCGTTGATACTGATATGAAAGATGAAACTTTAGCTTTTATACTTGAAGAACATTATGGAGTTCCTAATGCCGGAATAAGATATAGTTTGGATTTTGGAATTATAAATGGTAGTGATATCTCAAGATATGGATTTTACACAGTAAGAGGGGGGACAGCTAATGAATTTGATGATTTCCATAGGTGGTATAATCAAATCAAAATAATAAATCAGATAGAAGGAGATACCGTGATCGGTTTAAAATCTGAGAATTCTTTGGATATATATAAGGTTAATAGTAATAGAAATATATCTAGAATCAAGAGATATGATTTTGAAGCTGAAAAGAAAAAAAAAGATAAACAAGAGCTTGAGAAAAAAGCCCAATCTGTTGATAATTTTCAAGAGAAACTAGACCTTTTAAGTAAGGTATTATTTCAAGACTATACTCGACATTCAAAATATTTTGCTGAAGTGTTTCAAAGAGATTCTGAGAAAATAGGATTGATAGCAATAACGACATATGATCGAGACTATGATCCAAACATTGAGAGAATCTATTTTTATGGGGTTAGACAAGAAGATGAAAAGCCTAACCTTCTTTATACACATAAACCTGCTTATCGTGTATATGGTAGATTCTTCTGTGCAGGAGCGAATGTTGCTTTTCAAGATCTGGGAGGAGAAATAGAGGCTACAATGAATTATTATTATACTTATTTTACTCCTTCTATGCATACTAAATGGTCTGAAGGTCCAAAGCAAGAGAAAGTTAAACTAAAAATTTAAAAGGACGTATTTTGGAGATGGATAAATTCTACGAAGAAATTCAAATAGAAATAAATTTTGTAAGAAATTGCCTTGAAGACCTAAATAAATATGGAGATGGTCACTATAATGCTATTGCAAAACTATTACTTGGAGACACAGTTCTTAAAAATTATCCAGCAATTTCGAGTGATTTTGAAAGTTTAGTGAAAAGAACGCAAGAGGCTATAAAAATAAGAAAAGGATTAAGCTACGAGTTAGATAGAAAATCTTTTCCAAGACTTGATGAAATTGTAGAGAAGATTGGGGGATATGATACTG
>CAYIWL010000040.1:5929-7649 GCA_964367085.1 Candidatus Woesearchaeota archaeon | reverse complement strand
CCATCTCCGTGAGGCACTAATTCAGAATAATCTAAATTATTTTCAAGGTTATTAATGACTCCAGATTCAGACGCAGCAAATGCTTTTTCAAAATTACCTGTAAACTTGCACTCAGCTTCTCTTCCTGCACCTTTTTTTCCTCCGCCGACTAAAACAAACAACTCAGCACTATTTTTGTCAACGATATTTTTAGGACCAAAATCAATTATAGATAAACTTGTTTGGGCTCCAACTCCCGAAGAACCTGCAATTCTCACGTTAAGAAAAATATCACTAGTCAAATTATTTCCAACAGGATCATAACAATTTACTTTAAAATCATAATTGCCAGAGTTAATAAAAATATTATCCAGAACAAGATTATGCATTCTTTGAATAATCGCTCTTTCAGCTGCACCACGGTCTGTCAATTTGCTTGTGTCTTCAAAAGTTTTCATCTCTGTAAATGGTGCTTGGTTAAACGAATGCGAATATAAGCAAATGGACTTATCATTATCTCCTCCCTTGGTATTTGCAATTAAGCTATGTCTTCTTCCCTCCAACTCAATTCTACTGCCGGCATAAACAGAGTTATCAATCTTAACTTCCATTTCAAGCATTTTTCCTTTTCTGTAACTAAATTTTTCAGCGGGATTATGGAAGTTTCCCAGCTCATCTTTGCAACTAACATAGACATCATATTTATCTAAAGAAAGATCCAGGGGGATTTGTTTGCTGCATTGCTGGACAAAATTCTGCTCAACACCGCTTTGCTCATTGCCATTTTCATCAACAACAATCACGCCATTTTCAAGTTCCGCAGGAACACAATCAAGTTTTTCTTTCATATCATTAAAGTTTTGCAATTGCGAAGAATACTTGCATTCAGTAATTCCAGCAGGATCAACAACACCAATGCTAAAGTCAATCGCTAAACTATTGAGAGGAAGCATCGCTCCATTATCAGGATTATGTTTTCTAATCTGTGGTGCAAAAGTATCAGGAGTATCTTTTAACTTAAATAATATTGTGTATATGGGTGATTTTATCTCTCTTCCACCAGCGTCGTCAACAGAGCATTGCAAATAGTCTCTGCAAAAACCACTCCCATCATCCGGACATTGTTGATACATCACATTAAAATCACTATCACTCAAAGCATGAAAAATAGTTCCATCTGCATGTATTAATCCATCAGTTAATTTTAATGGAGATCCTCCAGCATCGCTGCTTAATCTAATTTGGTTTGACGCTCTGCTACAGGTAGCTGGTTTGTCAGTTGTAAAAACAATGAAATAAGATTTGCTTCTATCTAGTGTTCCAAGGGTCCAAGAATCAGGACCTGATCTAGCCTCTAAAATCTCATCTTTGTCTATCTCTCCATATCCAAACTCTGTAATCTTGGGCGCTCCAATAGCAACACTACTTGTACAAAAACCTATCCCATTATTAAACTGGAATCTGCAGTTAGATCCAATAGCCCTGCATTTATATTCAGTACAGACATTAAAAGCACCAGCAGCACACATCTCGCAAAGATTTTTATCACTATATTTTGGGCTATACGGATAACATGAGCCGCTAATTGCACTAGTCACGCCTCCAAAAATGCATCCAGCGCCTAAAGCAATCGCATCATCCCATCCGAACCAAGCATATCCTCCAGGGATTACAAGAGTTACAAAAAGGATTGCAAATATTATTCTTTTCATAAACAAATCAACCATTGTTTCCACCGCTT
>CAYIWL010000040.1:0-5829 GCA_964367085.1 Candidatus Woesearchaeota archaeon | reverse complement strand
TCTACATTCATCATTCCCACAGACATTAAAAAATCCCTTTCCACAACGTCCGCATTGATTTTGTTGAATAGGAGGTGAAGGAGAATGTCTTGGAGATGTCGGCTGATAAAAAAAGGATCCTTTTGGAAATGCAGCCCTGCAATCTTCAATTTTATCCTCCAAATTTTCTCTGCAAAAAGCCTCTTCTCTTTCTCTCAAATCAACAGGTGCTTGCAGAATATGCCCATCTTTCTTAAGCTTTCTTCCATCATTCAAACAGTACAAAATATCTTCGCTGTATTTTCCCCAATCAAGATAGTTTAATTCGCTTTTAGTAACACAAATCTCGTCTCTGAATTCTCCGCCACACTGCTCTAAATCAATTTTCCCATTGTTGCAAACAAATCTATGAAAAGTAAGTCCGGCAGAATAAGCCCATAAGCCATCATCATATTTTGCAATGGCTTCGGGTTTTGATAGGAAGAAAACCTCGGTGTTTTTATTTTTATTATCGCTTCGTACTTGTCCAGAAACCATGCACCAGCTCTCTCCATTCTGCCTGCTCTTCACATTGCTTCCTTCAAGGCCGAGCATTTCTGCAGTTATAGTAATAGGTTCAGGAATTATTTTTTTCCCAGAACCAATGTCAACAGCCGGAAGCACAATCTTTCCTCCCGCTTCGCATTCATTAGAATAACATCCGACAACGCCACCTTTATTGTCGCAAAATTCAAATTCCTTGCAACTTTCAATCTTTTCAACTTGTCCGCATCCATTTTTAACCAATACAGAACTATGATCCTTGCTGCAGGATCTGACAACGCCTTGGCATTGAGAACAGCTTCCAGCTAAACTGTTATCAGAACAGGATTTTCCAGCATTGAATTTCCCTCCAGAGATAAAACAGTTTCCTTCATTTTTCAAGCTACAACTACTTCCCTGCACACAACAGCCTAAAGAAGCCGGAACAGGATTATTTGAAGATTTTTCAACCTCTTTTTTTCCAAAAGAATATTCGCCAAAGGATAATCCTCTCTGAGCTGCTAGATAATCACATCTTGCTCGAGTAACAGTTAAAAGCTCATCTCCAAGGAAGCATTTATCTTCAACACATGAGTTAATTGGATTTCCATTTGAGTAGCAGCTGCCATATGCAGCAATAGTCCCTCCATTCACAAGGCACTCTACTTTTGAACTGAAAGAGGTACAAATTCCTTGATTGACGCAGCATACGCCACTACATTGAGAAGGGTCAGTTATAGTACCATAACCAGAATCACAGTAAGATTCATCGGGAGCAACTCCACACCAAAATCCATCAATTGTTTTGCTGCAAGTTACTTCAGCAGAAACAAGATTAGTAAAAAATATCCCAACTAAAAAAATAATTCCAAAAATAAAAATATTTTTAGTTTTCATGTTTGTTGAATCGCGAATATAAATGGGAGCCCGGATTCACCTCCTTTGGTTACATAAAATTTAACATAGAGGCTTTTAATTTCATAAGAAACTTCAGAAACATAAAATTCAGGTTTTAAAACATAAGAACCATTTCCTTTTTTATTATAGTATTCAAAATAATCCCTTGCGGCTCTCAAAAGAATGCCTAAATCGCTTTCATGTATAATCCTAAACTCGTCAAGGTCGATGCTAAACTCGCCTTTTTTAACAGCAATAGTATATTTAACGTTAGCTTCAATCAAAAAATCCTTAATATCGACATCAGCAATGATTAAATTAGGATCATAACTCAAATCAAAATTATCTTGAAATCTATTTAAATTGCAGTCAGTTTTGAGTTTTTCAATAATGGAACCGCTAAGCATTCTTTCAATGTCAACATCGTCTTTTATATGAGTGAGATAATTAACATCGCCTTGTTGAACAGTATTGACTAAATTATAATATCCTCCATATTTTTTTAGCAGAGGAACTTTCTCATTCAACTCCTCTTCAATGCATCCTTCAACATATTCCCTAATTGGTTCAACTTGCGTCGTGCTTATTCTCTCCCCGACTTGAACATCCTCTCTAAAAAAGATCACAACTAGCACAACAGCTATAACGATTACAATTCCAGCAATAATAAAAATACTGCTCTGTCCTCTTTTTTGATTAAACATCATTTCTTACCTCTTTTAACCTTCTCCTCAATAGCATCATTGATGAATTCTATCAAAGTCTTGCCTTCCAAAACAGCAGCTAATTTAGCCTTCTTATGCAGCTCATCCTCAACCTCTATATTTACTCTTGTCATAAAATATATTTTTATTCTCTCTCCTTAATTTTCCTGCTTGCATACCTTACGAAATACGAAAATACCAATGCAATTAATGTCAATCCCCAGTCAAGGCTACTGAAGCATTCCGTACCTATTACCCTCGTCAAAACATATAGCAACACTAATGAATCCACAATCCTCGATAGCATCTCTAGCTCGTTCATCTAATTATCACAGTCACTAGTCCATAGATTGCTATACCCAGTACGATGAGGGCCATAATGTAAGATATTATTTTCAAAACCCTATTTCTCCTTTCAATTTCCTCCCTTTTTGTCATTTTCATAAAATAACTTAACTAACTTAGCTTATTTAACTTATTAAACTTACCTATATAACTTATTTTCTTCAGCAGTTCTGATATTTAAATCTTGTTTTCCAATATTATTACCAAGTAAGAAAAATCTATCAAAATCGAAAGATTTTCTTACCAAGTATGAAAACATTTATAAACATCAATATCATTCTTACCAAGTATGAAGAAAGAGATTCTAGAAAAAACAGCAAGAGAATATTTTTGTGAAGGAGAAGAAGCATTCCAAAAGCAGAGATTTAATTCGGCAGTAGTTTTATATTTCAAGTCACTGGTAGCATTAGTAGATTTATACATCTTACAAAAAACAAACAAAACTCCATCTTCCCATAACGAGAGATTTAGAATTACAGAAGAAAAATTTCCAAAAGTCTATGATCTTCTAGACAAAGATTTTCCATTTTATCAGCAGAGTTACATGCAGATAATGACAAAAGAATTAGCCGAGGTAATAAAAGATGACGTGCAAATTATGGCAAAAAAAACTGAAACTAAATTACAGTAAAGATATATTAGATATAGTCCAGTTTGGATCCTCTATCTTAGAAGGTTCTATTCCTAACGATATCGATATAGCCGTAATCTTCCAGAAAATCCCGTTAAAAGAACAGCTAAACCAATCGCAGCAAATAAAAAACCAGCTGAAAAAACAAATAGATATTCCAATTCATATCAATTCATTTGATTTATATTCATTTTTCCACGAAGGAAATTTCGCAAAGGAGAATATATTATTTCACGGAATAAGTATAATTTCGGGAGATTATTTCTCAAAGAATTTTGGATTAACGCCGAGAGTTCAAATATCCTATGATTTAAAGAATCTTAAAAAGAAAGAAAAAGTGAGGTTACATTACACATTGAGAGGAAAGAAAGGAAATTATGGTTTGCTTAAAAAATTTGGAGGAAGTTTGATTGGCCCGGGAATAATAGAAATCCACCCAGAGCATGAAAAAATATTTGTAGAAGAAATAAAAAAGATAACATCAAAAGTTAAAATAAAAAAAATCCTGTATTGAAATATTTAAAAATATCTGTAAAAAATTATAATTAGAAAGTTTAATTAATATCCTTAAACACAATCTTTCTCAGCTCATCATTTAGTTCATTAAATGTAGAATGTGTCTTGGTTTTCGGTGCTTCAGTGTCATCTTTTAAAAAGTCCTCAATATCTTTATCCATACTGACAATGTTTTCAGTTATCTCTTTCTCTTTTCCTTTTGATTTTAATTTTATGATGTCATTAATCTTTCTTGAAACGTTTTTCGGAATCAACTTTTCAGAATTTTTTAGAATTTCAGGAAATTTTATCGGTGGGATGGTTTTCTCATGAACAATCCATTTGGCATTAATCAATCCGCGCATCGCATAAAGATATCTCTTATAAGTGACTTGATCTCCTGATTTTAAATACTTAAGATAATTGTTCCTGCACATTGATTTGTAATGATGATATAAGGATATCGGACTGAAATTATTAGTTGCAAATTTTTTAAAACAAAATTCTGCTTCCCATAATAAACAATGTCAGTTACTAACCACTCAATCATTGTAGGATTTGAAGATGAAAGCATTTTTACAAATTTAAAAATATCAAAACCGCTAAAATCAATAAAACTTCCTTGTACTGGATGTGGCCTTCCATTCTTGTCAAATGCTTTTTCAACTACGTCTGAAGGTTTGTTAATTTGTATGTATTCTTTTAATGGTCTAACAAAAACAAATCTCACATCATAGTCGCTATCCTTACTCTCCATTCTCCAGGCGCGGCTTCCATTTTCTACAGCAAATAAGATTTTTATCTTATTTTCTTTCTCTATATTTTGACAGAGTTGTTTTATTACTTGTTTCATATCAAAGAATCAAAAATATAGGTATAAAAAAGTGGTTAAAAGAAATCTAAGAAAAATTCTCTCTGTCAAACACCATTCCATCCCCCTCTAAATCAATTGCATTTAAAATCTCTCCAAATAAAACTACGTGGTCGCCAGCATCAACCTTCTTAACTAATTTACATTCAACAGCACTTACACAATTCTTTAGCATCGGGCTTCCATTTTCCATATCTTTAAATTCGACATCATTAAAATTATTCAGATTATTTCCATTAGTATTTCCAAAATGCCTCGCTATTTCTAAATGTTCATCTCCCAAAATATTTACGCAAAAAACTTCGGCTTCCAAAAGCTCTTCATATCCTTTTCTATTTTTGCCAATGCTTATCATCAGCATATTCGGCTTAAAACTTGCTCGATTGACCCATGCAGTAGTCATTCCATAACTTCTGCCGTCAAGAAAAAAAGTAACAACAAAGACCCCATTCCTAATTTTTCTAATAGCTTTCTCAACTTCATCCATTTTCAATGAACGCTTTTTTAAAGGGTTCATTTTAGTCTTCAGAAATCCTCGGAGCCAAAATAAAGCTCAAGGTCAGTTTGTCAAGGACATTGTACTCAAGTTTTAAAGGGTAGTCAGAATTCCATCGAATGATTACTTTGTCGCTTAACTTCCCGCCTTTAATCAATTTTTTCAAATATTCAATGCTGTATTTTGCAAGGATATTATCTTCTGTGATAATCTCCATGTTTTGATTTTTCAAAAATTCAACATGTGCATTGCTCAAATTTCCCTCGCCTTTTATAGTCATTCTCTCCTTGCTTAAGCCAAACGCGACGCTCTCAGCAACAATGCCTACATCCTCGACTGCCTCTTCAAGCATTTTAGAATTCATTACAACATTAGATTTGAACTCAAGCTCGGGAATATGCTGTTCCTTCTCTTCAATGTCAATCAAGCTTAAACTAAATAATCTTTGCGAATCTCCCATCATCTCTACCTTCAGCTTATTCCTTTTTTTATCCAGCTCTAACGTCAAAGTATCATTTCCTTTCAGCCTTCTAAGGATCTTGTTTAGATTATCCAAACTAACGCAAATAACTTCTTTGTTTTCAACTTGGTATTCAACAAATGCGCTGCTCAATAATTTGAACACAGCGAGCACAACATTAGCAGGATCTGTAGCAACAATCTCTAATTTATCTTTGTCAATCTTGAACTGCACATCATTAACCAAGTCAGATAAAATGCTAACAGGCTCTTTCAGCAGTCTTGATTCAGCCAAAGTCAATTTCATATATCTTATTTTTAACAACTGATTTATAAAATTAAGTATCTTTAAAGATATAATTCAAAAAATCAGCCAGGCAGGAAGTGCAGGCTCAACAAAAGGCCAGTATAAAGGAGCAGTAACAACAAG
>CAYIWL010000039.1:0-7738 GCA_964367085.1 Candidatus Woesearchaeota archaeon | reverse complement strand
AAACATTTCTAAAAAATATAAATAAAAAACTATTTATACTTCTTGATTAATAAATTCTTAATGGAGAAAATAGACCCTTGGGATGTAAAAGAAATAAAGGATTATCCTAAGTTAATGAAGGAGTTTGGAATAAATGATTTCTCACAGTATTCAAGAAGATTAGAAGATGCTCCATTAGAGATAAGACGTGGCTTGGTTATTGGGCATAAAGACTTTAATAAAATTCATGAATGCATAATAAAAAAGAAAGAGTTTGCAATTCTTACTGGTTTAATGCCGGGCGGTGTTTTTCATTTCGGGCACATGTCTCTAATTAATCAAGTAATCTATTATCAAAACCTTGGAGCCAAGATTTATCTTCTTGCTGCGGATTTGGAGGCACAACTGACGAGAAATATTGAGCGGAAAGAAGCTGAGAGAGTTGCTGTTGAAGAATACTTGTTAAACTATCTTGCTCTTGGGTTGAAAAAAAAAAATCTTGAATTTTATTTTCAGACTAAAGGTCCTAAAAAAGTACAAGAATATATGAATCTTAGTAAATTGGCTTCTGCAAAAACTACTTTTAACGAAGTGAGAGCGATCTATGGTGATATAACTCCTCAAAAACTAATTTCGGCATTGACTCAAACAGCAGACATTTTATATCCACAATTAGAGGGGATAAAAACAACATTGACTCCGGTTGGGTTTGATCAACATAATCACTCTTCGTTTACTCGCGATATAGCATCAAGGATGAATTTTAATCTTCCAGCTTTTACATTTCACAAGTTAATTCCTGGATTACAGGGGCCAAATACAAAAATGAGTTCTTCTAAACCAGAATCTTATATTAGTTTTAGCGATGATGAAAAAACTGTTGCAAATAAAATAAATAAATATGCATTCTCTGGTGGAGGAGCAACTTTAAAAGAGCATAAGGAAAAAGGCGGGAATCCTGATATTGATGTCTCTTTTATCTGGCTGAAATATTTATTTGAAGATGATGATAAGAAACTAAATAAAATTGAAAATGATTACAAGTCTGGAAAATTGCTTACTGGAGAATTGAAAGAAATACTAATAGAAAAGATTAACAAATTTTTGAAAGAGCATAATAAGAAAAGAGAAAGTGCGAGAAAACAACTGCATAAGTTCATCTAGGATTAATCGCCTTCAAACTCATCTTGCATTCTTAAAAATGTAGCAAAAGCTTCTAAATCCTGGTAGACATCAATCCCTTCCCTCTTAGCTAGCTCAATTAGTTGTTCGCCTTGGTATCCCCTCATAGCAGAGATAACATCGTCTATACAATACTCATCTCTGTTTTTTTCTAGTGCATCAACTAGAGTATCAATTGCTTTTTGAGGGTCCTTTACATAATCCTTTAATAATAAGTATAAATCCTGTTTCATTTGTATCCCATTTCTCTTAAATCATTTCTGTAATTCTCTTCCGTCGCTTCTACTAGTCTTTTTGCTTCTAACAAACCAATGCTGAATTCAGACCATGCAAGTTTAATGAGCTGAACTTGATTAGGCAAGGGTCTTCCATTAGTCCATGCATCTCTAACATGCTCGTATAAAATCTTCCTTGCAACAGATAAATCTTCTTGACTTATTCCGCTAATCCTACTAATGTATTCGGCAATTTTAGTATCCCCCCATACCGCCCATACCGCCGTGAGGCATTGGGGGCATGCCTGGAGATTTGCTGTTTCCGCTTGCTGCTATTATGTCATCTATCCTCAAAATTAATTCTGCAACTTCTGAAGCTGATTTTATTGCTTGTGTTTTAATTTTTAATGGCTCAATTACGCCTTTGCTCCAGGAATCCTGGACTTTTCCTGAAAATACGTCTATACCCGCCCATTTCTTTCCTGAATCATGGCTTGATTTTAATTCAGTAAGAACATCGATAGGATCTAGTCCTGCGTTTTCAGCCAATGTTCTTGGAACTACTTCGATAGCGTCGGCAAAAGCCAGTACTGCTAATTGCTCTCTTCCACTTAACTTGTTTGAATAATCTCTTAGCCCTTTAGCAACTTCCATTTCAATTGCACCTGCGCCTCCGACAACTTTTCCTACTTTTAGGCTTGCGACTATATCTCCAAGTGCATCTGTAACAGCTCGCTCGACTTCATCTACAACGTGCTTTGTTCCGCCTTTTATTAATAGTGTAACTGCTTTTGGATTGTCGCATTCGCTTATGTATGTCATTTCATCGTCACCGATTTTAATTTCTTCGACTTTGCCCGCGCTTCCAAGCTTGTCTTTTTTTAGAGCGTTTAGATTGCTGACTACTTTTCCTCCAGTAGCTTTTGCAAGCCTTGCCATATCGCTTTCTTTTACTCTCCTTACTGCGTAAATTCCTTTTTCTGAAAGTAGATATTGTGCGATGTCATCAATCCCTTTCTGGCAGACAACTACATTGGCACCGCTATTAATTATTTTTTCAACCATGGAGTTTATCATTCTTTCTTCTTGATCGAGGAATCCTTGAAGCTTACTTGGGTCGTCAATTTCTATTTTTGCATCTATCTCTGTGCTTTTTATTTCTACAGCGACGTCAAGCAAAGCTATCTTTGCATTTTCTATCTTTTTTGGCATTCCACTGTGAACTTTTTCCTTGTCTAAAACGATACCGTCGATGAGCTCGCTGTTCTCAATTCCATCGCCAACTTTCTTTTCAATTTTAATATCGTCTAAATCAACATTATTATCTTCAATTACTCTTTTAACTGCCTTCACACAAATATCAGCTAGTTTTTCTTTTGCATTTTCAGCACCTTTTCCAGTCATTGCTGTCATTGCAATTTTATTCAAAATGTCTTCATCGTTAATGTCAATGTCTTCAGCGGCTTTAAGAAGCAACTCCTGTGCTTTGTCTGCAGCCAACCTAAATCCTTTTGTGATAACCGTAGGATGGATATTTTTATCGAGTAAAGTTTCTGCATTTTTTAAAAGCTCACCTGCAAGAATAACAGCAGTGGTAGTTCCATCTCCGACTTCGTCTTCCTGTGTTTTTGCAACCTCCACAATCATCTTTGCAGTCGGATGCTCAATAGACATCTCTTCTAGAATTGTAACTCCGTCATTTGTAACAACAACGTCGCCCGTAGAATCAACTAACATCTTGTCCATTCCTTTTGGACCTAGCGTAGTTCGAACTGTTTCTGCAACAGCTCTTGCAGCAGCTATGTTATTTCTTTGTGCGTCTCTGCCTATTGTTCTTTTTGTATCTTCCGGCAGGATAAATATAGGTTGTATTTGATTTGCCATTTTGCTTCCCCCCTTAAAACAATAAAAATTAGCCTATAATGTGTTTTTAAACTTTTCTGCTTGATTTAAGAACAAGTTGCCTGCGCTGTTGGCTTCTTTGATGCGGGGTTGCTTCTGCATACTCCTGAATCTAATTTTGGATATACTTCTATTTCTGTTATAGCTCCTACAGCTACATCATCAACTGTTTCAGAATATTTTTTCCTTTCTAATGGCTGGATAGCATCACTCTTGTCAAAAGATTGAGCACCGTTTGCACCGATAATTCTTATATTTACTCCTATTAATGCTATATCTCCTTCATTATCAAAACTGACTGAAATTTTTTTATTGTCATTTTGAGCGCATGCAGAATCAATCGTAATCTTGGCGCTTAAGCAGTCTAAAGTTTTAGCAATTTTTTCACCGCTTTGTTCCAATCCTGGATCGACAACGCTTCTTTGAACCCAGCTGCTTATTATCAAAAATAACGTAACTGTGAAAGCAATCAACAATACAGAAGCTATCAACGGACTAACACCTCTTTTTTGCATACCATTTATTAATAAATAACTTTTGTATATAAACCTTATTGTTTTCCTGATATTTCATTTACTTTAGCATAAAATTAATAAATTAGATTGTTCTTTTGATTATTTGAAAGCTTATGAGCTCTTTACCAAAACCAATCGGGATGTTAAATATCTTGAGAGAAATAGATTATATCTCTTATAAGATAGATAAATTAGGAAGGTTTGTTTTGAATGAAGATGTTTTGGTGAAACCTCCTTGGATAGAATCTGATCCATGCTGGAGATATGCCGGAGAAATTATTGATGCTTATCAGTTTATTCGTTTAGAGCAAATGTGCAAAGAAGGAATGTGCTATAGTACTAGGCCTTATCCTGATTCTAACAACGGCAAATTTATGTTGCAAGAAAGAATGAGTGTTCCAGAAGGAAGAGGTGACAAAACCTTCCAGAACCCATCTCTTTATGAAGTTTAGAGACAATAAGAATAGCTGTGTGAAAACTGGCTAACTTATATATAAACCTTTTTCCGCAAAATTTATAAACATCTTCGAGTTATTAAAATGCAGGTTTCTATGATAGAGATGGAAGGAAATTACATGAAGACAGGTACGACAACTGTCGGAATTAAGTGCAGAGAAGGGGTTGTACTTGCAGCGGACAAGAGGGCAGGGGCAGGGATCATTGTAGATAAAAGAGCGCAGAAGGTCTATAAGATAACTGATTTTATTGCATTGACCATGGCTGGAACTGCATCTGATGCGCAGTTAATTACAAAACTTATATCAGCAGAATTGAGATTGATGGAGATTAGAAAAGAGAAGCAAGTAACTGTAAAGGAAGCTGCTAACTTATTGTCTGGAATTGTCTATCAGAACATAAGGAGGCCTTCAATGATACCGGGGATTTCACATTTTATTTTAGCAGGAAAAGATAGTAAAGGATTCCATCTTTATGATGTTTATCCTGATGGCAGCTTGTCAGAATGCAAGGATTTTATTTCTTCAGGATCTGGCTCTGTCATGGCATATGGCGTTTTGGAGACATTATACAATGAGGGTATGAGTGTTGATGAGGGGACTAAGCTTGCTGTTAAATGTATAAATGCAGCAATCCAGCGCGATATGAATTCCGGAGATGGTATTGACGTTATTGCCATAACCAACCAGGGCATTAAGACCATGCTTACAAAAGAGATACCAAATAAAATTACGAATTAGTGAGATAAATGCTTCTTATTATAAATAGAGAATAAAAAAATAAAAATGGCAGAAATATTAAAAGAGATACTTAAAGACATTCCAAGCAATGTTGAAATTTCAATCGCACTGTTTGAGGGAGCTAATATTGTCTTGTATACGAAAAATAGAGAATTCTTCTTAGACAATAATGGAGTTATAAGAGATATAGTTAATAAAATTAAGAAAAGAGTTGAAGTTAGAATAGATCCTTCTATGACAATGGATGAGGATAAAGCAAAAGAAGAGATTGAGAAAATCCTTGGTGAAGATGCCGGGAAAACAAATGTCCTTTTTGACCCTCAAAGATCTCAAGTCGTTATTGAGGCTGAAAAACCTGGAATCGTCATTGGAAAATCTGGAGAGGTGCTTAAGGAGATAAAACATAAAACTTTATGGACTCCTTTAGTGAAAAGAATTCCTGCTATTAGATCTATCCTTATTGAGAATGTTCGAAAGGTTTTGTATGAAAACAATGATTACAGAAGAACTTTCTTGCACAAAGTTGGCGAGAGAATTTATTCTAATTGGATGAACGAGAAAAAGGAGGAATGGATTAGAGTTTCTTTCTTAGGTGGGGCTAGACAAGTTGGAAGGTCTTGCTTGTATCTGCAAACTCCTGAATCTAGAGTGCTGCTTGACTGCGGGGTAAATATTGCTGCTTCTGGAAGGGATGCTTATCCTTACTTTGAAATTCCTGAATTCAACATAAATGCGCTTGATGCCGTTGTCATCTCTCATCCACATCTTGATCACTGCGGACTAGTTCCTTTACTGTTTAAAATGGGCTATCGCGGCCCTGTTTATTGGACTGCTCCTACTAGGGATATTTCTGCTTTGCTATGTCTGGATTACATAGGAGTTGCATTCAAGGAAGCGAAAAAATCAATATACACTGCTACTGATGTAAAAGAAATGGTTAAGCATTCTATCTGGCTTGATTATGAAGAGGTTTGCGATATAACTCCTGATATAAGAATTACTTTTTACAATGCTGGGCATACATTAGGAAGCGCAATGGTGCATCTGCATATTGGAAATGGACTGCATAATTTCCTTTATAGCGGCGATACAAAATATGCCAGGACTAAGCTTCTAGAATCTGCAGTTACTAAATTTCCAAGACTTGAAACCATGACTCTTGAATCAACTTATGGCGGAAAAGATAATATCCAGCCTTCAAGAGAAGAATGTGAAAAGCAACTTATTGACATCATGAAGAGCACTATTGAGAGAAGAGGGAAAATATTAATCCCTGTTCTTGGAGTTGGAAGGGCGCAGGAAGTTATGCTCATTGTAGAAGAACTATTAAGGAAGAAATTAATTCCTGAAGTTCTTGTTTTTGTGCAAGGGATGGTTTGGGATATTACTGCCATACATACTGCATATCCTGACTTTTTAAATAATCAAGTAAAGAAAGCGATATTTCATCATGACGACAATCCTTTCTTATCTCCCATTTTCAAGCAAGTTGGCTCTGTGAAAGAAAGACAGCAGATCATAGAAGAAACTGGCTCGTGCATTATACTTGCCACTTCCGGAATGCTTCAGGGAGGAGCATCTGTAGAATATTTTAGAGAATTGGCTGGAAATCCCAGAAACTCGATTGTTTTTGTTTCATACCAGGGAGAGGGGAGCTTGGGAAAAAGAGTGCAGTCAGGAGAGAAAGAATTCGTAATGGATGCAGGCGGAAAAAAGGAAAACGTTGAGGTTAAGATGGAGGTTCATTCCATTGAAGGACTATCTGGACACTCATCCAGAAATGAATTAATGAGATTTGTCTATAACTTAGAACCAAGACCTAAAAAAATAATCATCGTGCACGGGGAATCTTCCAGATGTTTGGATTTAGCTTCCTCAATTCATAAGTTAAATAAAATCGAAACTGCTGCGCCAAAGAATTTGGAAGTTATAAGGATAAGATAAAAATCTTAAATAATTTCTTTCTGAAATCTTGCAATCTAAGTAGAGGGTAGTACTCTGAATCCCTTATCTTCAGGGATTATCTTAACTTCCTCATCATTTTTTAAACTATACTTCTTTATGAGCTGTTAAGTTAGCGTCAGGTTAAAACTTGAAACCAAATGCTTTTTATAGCAATTAAATTTAAGTTTTAGTATGGAAACAAAATTGTTAAAACCAGCAAAATTAGAGAAAGGGGATTCGGTAGCCTTCATAGCACCAGCTGGAGGACTAGCAGCTTTAACTTTACATAGGCTGGAAAAAGGCAAGCAATTCTTTGAAGATTTAGGTTACAAAGTCAAAATATTTCCAACTGCTAAAAAGAATTCTGGAATTAGCTCCGATACTGCTGAAAATAGAGCTAAAGATATTATGGAAGCTTTTAGAGATAAGGACATTAAAGCAATAATCACGACTATAGGGGTAACACTTCTCATCAAACTTTAGAGTATTTGGACTTCGCAACTATTAAGAGAAATCCAAAAATTCTATGTGGATATTCTGATATTACAAGTTTACATTTAGCTTTATATTCTCAAACAGGGTTGGTTGGTTTTTATGGACCTGCTGTAATTACACAGTTTGGAGAAAATCCTAAGCCAGATGATTTTACAGTTAAGCATTTTTTCAAAGCCGTAACGGAAAATATTGGAGAAGTTCAGCCATCTAAACAATGGACTGACGATAAAAGTGTTGACTGGATAAGTAAAGATGATTTGAAGAAGAAAAGAAAATATAAGGAAAATAAAGGATATGAATGGTTAAAAAA
>CAYIWL010000038.1:0-7943 GCA_964367085.1 Candidatus Woesearchaeota archaeon | reverse complement strand
GTACGTTAAAAACATATTGGAAAAATTGGAAAGAGAAAAACTAAACCTCAAAGACAGACGTTCACAAGAAGAACCGCAGATTTCATAATAAAAACAGCTTTAAATATAAAATTATCTTTTCTTAAGAACGATGCAAGACCCAAATCTATTCAAGGTTTCTTTGATAATATCCTGTATTGGAACTTTTCTTATTCTTTTATTATCAGAGTATTCAGAAGTTGAGCTGTCAAAGATACAAGATTTAAACAAGAATCAGCTTGAAACAAGGGTCAAAATCAGCGGAATAGTTTTATCCATAAGAGAAACTCCTGGATTGTATATTTTAAAGATAAAAGATCCATCAGCATCAATCCCTGCAATTATTTTCAAAGAAGAAATTTTAGAATTGAAGATGGGCGACGATATAGAGTTAATAGGAAAATTAACAGAATACAAAAATGAATTCGAAATAATTGTTGAAAAGATAAAGACATGATAATAGAAGTAGCAATTGCAGTATTAATAGGAATCTTGGGAGGAATCTTCTCAGGATTAACTCCGGGAATTCACACAAATCTTTTAGCAACTTTGCTTTTTTCAGTATCGCCTTTTCTATTAGCATACACCTCTCCAATAATTCTTTCAGTGTTAATAGTTTCAATGGCAATCACTCACACGTTTCTTAATGTACTCCCAGCAGTTTATTTAGGTGCGCCAGACAGCGAAGGAAAAATATTATCCGTTCTTCCGGGGCACAGGATGCTGCTCCAAGGCAAAGGCTATGAAGCAGTCACATTAACAGTATTAGGAAGCTTTCTTGCAATAATCTTAGGGATAATCTTAACTCCTCTTTTACTTAAGTTCCTTCCGAGTTTGTATTCTTCAATAAAAGATTACATCGGATACATTCTAATAATAATCTCCGCATATATGATCTTCAGGGAAAGAAAAAAATTCTGGGCGTTTTTTATTTTCACACTTTCAGGTATTTTCGGATTAGGAGTTTTAAATTTAAATATCAAAGAACCTCTTTTCCCATTATTGAGCAGTCTCTTCGGAATCGCAGGTCTGTTAATTAGTTTAAAAGACAATGTAAAAATCCCACAACAAATAATTTCAAAAACAGACATTCCAAAGAAAGAAGTAGTAAAAGCGATGAGCAGCGCCGGTCTAGTCGGAACTTTCGTCAGCTTAATGCCAGGATTAGGTCCAGCACAAGCAGCAATCATAGGAAGCCAGATAATAAAGTTAACAGACAAAGGATTTCTGATTCTCGTCGGCTCTCTAGAAACATTGGGGATGGTAACGAGTTTCATTGCAATAACTTCAATTCAGAAAGCAAGAAACGGAGCAGTAGTTATAATAAGCAGATTAATGGAAACGATAACGCAAAAAGATTTGATTTTATTTTTAGCAGTCGCATTTATCACTGCAATAATCTCGATATTCCTCAGTTTAAAGCTTGCAAAAGTTTTCTCGTCGCTAATCACAAAAATAAACTATCAAAAACTATGCATTATAATAATTATTTTCATAGTTGGAATGTGCTTCTGGCTATCCTCTTACACAGGGCTTTTTGTCTTAATCGTCGGCAGTTTTATTGGAATGCTTCCCTCTTTAATCGGAATCGGAAAGAATCATTTGATGGGCTGCTTATTATTGCCAGTTATCTTATTTTTTCTTCTTTAGAATATTTATTAATTCCGAATTCTCCTATGATTATAAAAGACAATCCCATAAAACTAAGATACCATAGTCCCAGCAATAAGTCCAGTCCCAATTTTACTAATTGCATTTGAAATGTGATACAAAACAGTTCTATTCCTTGATCCGATTTCTACAAAATTAAACATATTTTAATCTCAACAAATTAATTCTTCACCTCGATAAACCACTTTCCCAATCCCATCTGCTTTTCTTTATCCTGCAAGAACACACTTTCAATCATGGTTTTAGTTAGTTCAAGAGTCTGTCTTAAATAAACCGGCAGATCATACTTCTCAATAAGGCTCATAGCAGGCTCGATATATTTTACTATGCTCCCTTCTGCAATTGTAAAGATTATTCTCCCATGGCACTTACTGCAAACCCCCGCAAGCGGAACTCTTCTGAATTTCATGTTACAATCAACGCACCTAAACTGTTGCTGGCTAAACTTTCTAAGGTTTCCTCTGATGTCCCTCATAAAGTGTCTTTCAATTACTAATCTAGCAACATCGTTCTCATTGACAGCAGAAACTTTCTCGGCTATATCCATCTGCCCAAAAACTTTCTCCTTCATCGTCGGTAATTTCTTATAGCTGCTGCACAGAACACCCGCATTTATGTCGCTAACACTATGGGTAAAACCATAATCTTCATACTGTTTCTCAGTTCCAAGCCTTTTATTTAGCTGCGGAATTGCAACTTCCCAAGGATCTTTAAATTTCTCAGCAGCTTCATAGAATTCAAGAGGATATCTCCAGCTAACATCCATGTCAAACACCATGTCATCAACCTCAGCAGGTATAAGTTTCGTCGTCAAAACTAAAGGTGCATCTTGTCTCGCTCCCCTATGTCCTGGTAAAAGTTTTCTGGAAAAATTTAGCAATGCATCCATTAATAATACAACACAGGCTTCATCACCGTCGGCATCTCTTCTCATAATTGAATGCAACAAAGGATGTGCTAAAAGCCCTTGCAATTTGCTAAACCCTATTATCCTGCAAACAACACCTGCAGAAGTATGCGGACTCATCGCTAAAACTAAATGCCCAATCAAATCTTTCTTGTCTTTTATTGCATAAAACTTTTCCATCCCATAAAATCTTTCTAATAATTCATCAACAAACTTGCTTATCCTAAACAAGACTTGATCAGCCCCTTCTTCTAAACTATCTTCGCAGCTAGGCAAGACAATATCCTGCACCATAATCTCAATTATCTGGTCTTCAGTTTTCAACTCATTTCCATTGACGTCTTTCTCATATCCCAACTCTTTCAATCGTTCAATACTAACTCCAATCTCACAAGGTTTGAAATGAGTTATGCACATCTCCGTCATATCATACCTAATGGTTCCGTCGCGATTGACATATACTCCTTCAACCGCCCTCAAGATTCCTTTAGCAAGATTCTCTGGAATGTGTTCGGAATTGCTTGTCCCCCTAACCCCCTTAATTATATCCGGATAATTTCTAAGTTTCAATTTGCCAAGGATGTTTCTAAAATGCTCATGTATCTCAAGTTTTTTGTTGGCGTAGTTTTTAATCAAGCCATGTCTATCACATCTATCATTAAAATAATGTTTTTTACATTCATCACAATACCATACTTTTCCAATCTGATTCCAACATCTATCACAAACAGGATAGATGCTCTCTCTGTTGCACTCTTCGCAGAAATAAATGCTGAAATCAGATTTGATGTATCCTTTTTCCAATGCACTTTGTAAACTCCTCATTTTCCCGCCTTGATCTCCTACAGGAAATAAACAATGCGGGCTTCCAACTAATTTTCTCATCTTTCCTTTTTCAGGCCGACCCATCCTAGCACCGATAAAGCACCCACTCTTATCTCGCAATTTTACTAAGCTCAATTTATTGATGGCATCAATCATCTCCTCGTTACCTTCAAGAATATTTCCCCTTAGCATATCCTCGCTCTCTAAGAACCCGAGACTAGCAGCAAATCCCGCGGCAGCATCCTCCTCGATAATAATATATTCATTAGCAACAACAATGTGTGGCAGCCCAATTGATTCTAAAATTCTTTTCGGATCGTCGATAATCAGGTCTTTTTCATACGGAAGAATTATTTTTTCTATCTTACCATCGTCTCTTTTGACAACCATTTTTTTAGAAAGCCACTCAATCAATCTTATGAGATCTTCAATTTTTATGCACTTCCAATGATAAGTATATCTAGGATAAAGAGGAATCCCGAGTTTTTTAGATAGAGATACGCAATCCCTCCCGCTTAAACTCATCAAATCTCCCTTGAATAATTTCTTCAAAGAATCAACTTCGATCCCAGTTTCAGAACTCAGCTCAACAATCCCTTTCCCTTTTATCGCATTCTCAAATTCAAGCAGCCACCACTCCTCACAATATCCTGGCTTGACAAGTTTATGCCCTCGATTAAAAAAGTCTCCGTAATTAATCAGTATGTCTCCAAGGAATAATATCTCTTCAATGTCTTTAGAAAATTTCCTGGCATCTTGCTCATTATCGAGAAACATAACACTGCCATTTTTTAGTTTTACAATTGGCCCTTCGATACTGTCGCAAACGCTCAAGGTACTAGATTTCCCGGGTCGCTCCATTTTCAACTGAGTTCCATTTGCGATAAAGCAGTCAAGTGCAACCATCGTAGCAGGATGTAATGACGTCGAGCTCAATCCACTAACCCTGCTCCTTCCGTATCTAAGTCTCAATCCTCCATTTCTCATCGGATAGCCGAGCACAGGCCTACCGGCAACAATATCTTTGAGATAGTTATAGTCAGGCAAAACCTCGCTACTAGCACTCTTCTCTCCCTTGCTTCGGATTTTTTTCTGCAAATCAACAAAGTCACCAAGCCATTTCCAATCCTTCATATCAAAGTCTTTAGCCCACACATTAAATCTTTTCCAGAACTTCCCGCCTTTCTGAGTCAACCCCTCGCCGATAACCAAACAGATTCCATTGCTCAAATAATTGCTAGCAAATCGATTCAGATCTTTATAGTTGCTGACTTCCACTGTCTCGCTAGGGTCTCCACAAATCTGCACGGGCAAATGGCTAATCATGAATGCAACTTCATCTTCACTTGGAAAATACTGCAAGTTAGTTACTCTCTCATGAAAATCTCTAACTTCCATTACATATCTTTTAATTTCAATATCTTCAGGATCATATTCTGCATATCCCATTCTTCTTCTTACATAATCAGAGAGTGCAACAAAAACACAGGTAGCAGTTGTTCCTGCACTTCTTATCGGTCCAGAAAAGAACAATGCAAAATATTCCTTGCCGTCGTCTCTTCTTTTTTTCAATTCAAGTCGAACAAAACCCTCTAATGGAGAAGCAACAACCCCCACAGTGATGTAAGCAAGACCAAGTCTAAGCCCCACTTCCATTGCTTCTCTTTTATCATTAAACTTACAAAATTTCTCAAGTGCAACCTCTTCAGCAATCTTAAATGCAACCCTCCAATCCTGCGTTCCAAATTCTTTTTCAAGTTCATCCAATCTTTCAACAACGCCTTTTCCTTTAATCTGGGGAGCAACTGTTCCGATCAGGCCTTCAACTCTCTCCGCCATATTCTCAGCAAGGATGATTTCAACATCGTCGACAGGGTCAAATCCTTTTTTCCTGGCAACTTTCGCACATCCATAAGCCAAGCTAATGTTTTTATCAAGCAATTCAAAATAATTCAGTATTTGTTTACTGGCTTTCATTCCCAAAATAAAATATCTTGCAATCCATTGTATGTAAGTTCACCGCTATCGCTCTCGCAGGTTCGGGTTCAATTCCTCTTTTTTCCTGA
Source organism: Candidatus Woesearchaeota archaeon (assembly GCA_964367085.1). Lineage (GTDB taxonomy): Archaea > Nanobdellota > Nanobdellia > SCGC-AAA011-G17 > ARS1403 > JACPIN01. The sequence goes on along the minus strand of CAYIWL010000038.1, from coordinate 2,456 downwards.
TAATCGCTCTGCGGAAACCAGCATCCGCAATTCAGCATTAAGATATTATTATAGTTAGCAATCGTGCATCTATGAATGTGTCCCGAAACTAAAAAATCCGGAACTTTGTTTATCACTAAATTATCCTTTCCTCCAGCAAGATAAAGTGTAGAAGTATGTGTAGGTGCGAGATGTCTCTTCCTCAGTAAAAATTTCATTACAAGATCCGCCCTAGTAACTCCTCCTTTCAGTCTTATCTCGTCGACAGCATCAGCATAATATGTAAAACTACCACCATGATAAATTAATACATCAAACCCAGGAAACTCTTTTGTCGCTCCGATATTAACTAGTGAAGGATTGCTCACAGAAAAAACATTCCCTCTCTCAAGTAATTCTCCTATCACTTCTTTCCCAAGAGGGGGTTGCGGCTCATCAAGTCGGACAGCATCATGATTCCCCGGGCACAAGATTATATTTATCCTTTCAGGAATTTTTTTCAATAACTCGACTAAGCTTCGATACTGTTCTTTATAGTCTTTTATTTTAAGGTCATTTTCCTGGCCGGGATAAATTCCAATCCCCTCTATCAAATCACCGACGATAAAAAGATATTTAATCTTCTCAACTAATTTAACTTGTTCCTCGTCTTCACTCTTTCCATTCAACCAATCAAGGAATCGGTTAAACTCTGCTTCCAAAAAAGTTTTGCCTCCAACATGCAAATCAGAGATAAAGATAGCATATTCCTCAAAAGGGCTTTTTTTTAATTCTTTAATTGGAGGAACTTCAGGAAAGAAGACTTTATCAACAAAGACAAATCCATTGCTTATATTTCCAGTAATTCCTATAACTTCATCCAAAACAATCTCCTTCACTACTTCTCTCAATTCATTTCTGTTTCTGTTTATCAGAACATTTATCCTACCGCTTAAATCTTCCAGCTCAAGCAGGGTATTATCCTTCTTTGTTATTCGCTTGTTATCGACGATCCCGATAAGTGCAACTCTTTCATTGTTCTTGTTGAGTGCCCTGCTGATGGAGATCGCATCTTTAAGTTCAAGCCGACCACATAAAATTTCTTTCAAAGTCCTATACCTATTGTTAAAAAGAGAAACAAAGTCTTCAACGCACATTTTTTTGGAAGGATCATTAAAAGATCGTAAGACAACTACTCCGCTTTCACTATCTCCCTTTTCAATAACATCTTGAACTACATTATTTTCAACGAAAGTAGTTTCAACTAATCTCTCAAGAATAACATCCAAAAAGGCATCATACTCTTCGCTAATTCCGGTTTTTTCAAGCAGGACCTTTGCATCATCAAAACTAGCCCAGTTCAGGTCTTTCTGTTTATTATCTTCGATAGATTTAACTAGATCTTCATTTACAACTACAATTTCAGAGCTAAGCTTCCCAAGTAGTTTCTCGCAATCAATGAAATTTATTTTATCAAAAAGCTCGGGGCTGATCAAGAATCCTTTTTCAGTGAAGTGATTTATCTCATTATTCATATTGCAAGGCTTGTTTCTAATGTTTTTTTTAGCTCATCGGCAGAACTGGTGGGTATGGCAAGTGAAATCTCCCGCGTCCTTCCGTATCTCCCCTTACTAATCACTCTCGCATTTATTATCCCGAGCATATCAAGCTCTGCAATAATGTCGCTGACTCTTCTCTGTGTTAAGGGTTTAAGTCCGCACAGTTTGCACTTGTCCTTGTAAATGTCATAAACATCTCCGGTAAAAGATTTATTATCAAATTCCAGATTAAAGATACTATACAAAACAATCTGTCCTTGTTTCGGTTGGGTTTTAACAATGTCAACAATTCTATCCCTCTCGATTTTCTCCTCTGCTTCATCGAGGAATTTTATAGTTACTTTAGATTTATTTTTTCTTTCAGCTAACTCTCCGGCAACTCTCACAAGCTCCAACGCTCTTCTGGCATCTCCATGTTCTCTCGCAGCATAAGCAGCACATTTTTCAATCACCCCTTCCTCTATCACTCCTTTCTTAAAAGCAAGTTGCACTCTTTCTTTCAAGATATCTTGTAACTGCACTGCATTATATGGCGGGAAAACCAGTTCCTCCTCACTCAAACTGCTCTTAACTCTAGGATCTAAATTATCAACAAACACAAGATCATTGCTAATCCCTATGAAAGATATTTCCGCTTTTTTTAGCTCTCCATTTAATCTTGTTAAATTATACAAAATCCCATCCCCTATTTTATGAACAAGTTGATCTATCTCGTCAAGTATAAGGATTATCATTCTATCTTTGTCATCAATCTTCTCAATAAATAATCTATAAACCTCATCGGTAGGCAATCCGGTAGCAGGAACCTTAGCTCCAAAACTATTTGCAAGCTGCGCAAGTAATCTATACTCTGTATCGGCAACTCTCTTCATTTTGCAGTTCAGGTACACAATTTCCAAGGATATACCTTTTTTTATTGCAGTTTTCATTAACTGATCT
>CAYIWL010000037.1:0-8303 GCA_964367085.1 Candidatus Woesearchaeota archaeon | reverse complement strand
AACAATTCCCGCTTAACTTCGTATAATATACCCATACAGTATACCATACCGCTAACACTTCGGGGAGAAACGAGTTATGCTCAATTGCGAGTCCGCCTCTGATGAGATTGCCGCCGAAAGTTTTATAAATTCCAATGCATTATTGTTAATTATGAAAAGATATGCTCTTATTTTAACAAGTATGTTTGTGTTGTTTGTGTTTGGAGTTTCTGTGGTGTTCGCAAGCATACAGGCTCCGCCAAACATGCCGCCAATAATTGATCCGCCGCCGCTTGTTGATGTTCCGCCCCTATTCAATCCTGGTGTTGGGCATCCTTCAGTGGTGTTTGATGGGACAGTGCCTCCGGTTTCCCCTCCGAACAAGCCGGCGACACCACCAGCCTCCCCACCAAGAAAAATTAACTGGGGCTGGAAAGTAGTTGTGATGGCGCGTTGTTCAGGATTGGAGCCAATATTGCATAAGCCCTTCCACACTGCGGTTGATGGCGAGACAGCCTGTTACAGCACGAAAGAAGAAGCAGAGCTTGCAGCAGAGAATACATTAATACCTTATCTTTCAAGAAAATGCAGAGAGGAGCTGAAACGCACCGGCATAACTGAAAATTATGTTTTTAGAATTATCTATAAGAGCGCGCAATGGTGCGAACTGCCCCAGTATGATACTACAAAGCCTGTAATAGGTTAAAACCAATGATTCAGGCGATGTTGCATGCAATCCAGATGAAAAAGTGCAGTTCAAATACTGTCCACCTCAATTGGTAGAAAACGACCCGGTGATTTTCACTGTCATTGAAACAGGCGCTCCTACTCTGCCTGAAAGACCTAATCAACCAATCTAGACAGTCGATGTCTAAAATGGAAATATATTCCTTTTCTTCGGCGATGATAACAAATTTTCGGCGGACTCGCAACTCGAAATTTTTCCCTTCAGGAACGTTGCACTAAAATTTTGTCTTCCCTTTGGTCAGAGAGCATAACAGCCGTTAAAAGACTACGCTCACTTGCAGTTCGCTCCGTCCAAATTTTGCTACGCTCCGCAAAACTTCTTTTAACGGCATATGTTAAGTGACGTTTACTTTACAGCTCACTTTTTTTGTTTTTCAAACCCAAGGGCAGCAGAATTCATGCAGTACCTATTCCCTGTTGGCTTAGGACCATCATCAAATAAGTGTCCAAGATGTCCATTGCATTTGCTGCAAACAACCTCGATTCTCTTCATTAACAAGCCATTATCATCTTTTAATTTAACAGCCCCCTTTTTAACGTCAGAAAAGCTTGGCCATCCTGTTCCGGAATCAAATTTCTTTTCAGAACTAAATATTTCATTTCCACAGCCAGCGCAGACATAAACCCCTTTCTCCTTATTCTTCAGCAGTTTTCCAGTAAACGGAATTTCAGTTCCTTTTTCTATTAATATGTGGTGTTGTTCTTTTGTTAGTTTCTTCATATAATGATTAATTATTGATTTGTTTTTATAGTTTGTTGAGCAATACTTGCATACAAAATTTTGCATCTACATATGAAACGTTAAACAAAATTAAAAGATAGTTTCTTTTGGACACGATTTTCTTTTCGAAAGAAAAGTGTGAATTTTAAATCTCTCTCAAGTATCCCCAGTTGTGTAGTTTATCGCTGTCTTCAAACCATCTATCGCCAATATCCATCCTGTAATACATGTGTGGAATCATGATATTTTTTATTCTGCCATAAACCTGATTCTGTGCTTGCTTCATTGTAGACCCGCTGCCACAAACAATCAGCACAACTCCAGAATTTCCAGTAACAACCCACTCCCCGTTTACCAATTTCACATCTTCTAAATGAACCCCTTCATTTGATTTCTTAAAATAAATAATTGAATCCTTTGACTTGACTTCAAATGTCTCTTTATCCCTGAATGGAAAAGGGGGAACAACCAATCTAACTCCAATATGAAAGCCGCTTTTAACTTTTAATTGAATTTTATTTCCTTTAGCAAGCTCATATAAAAATTCCCCGATAGGGCTTATCATGCTGTCTTGTATTATACTTATGTGCGGGTAGCCGAATCTCGATGTAAATTCTAAAGGATAAATTCCGTTGCTGTTTACGATGCAGTTAAGATCAATATATCCAACATAGTTCTCCTCGGCAAGCTTCTGCTCGAATTTTTTTAAAGTCGCATTGAAAAGCCGATTTGGCTCGCTGTGAAAAACAACAGTCCCCATCTCTCCAGTGGAAGGCCCTAAATTCCCGGGAAACAATTTCTTGTGCTCAAAATTTACATTAATTGGATAAATAAATTCCTTCCCGTTGAAGAAAGCACCGACAGCAATCTCAACTCCAGTAATCCTCTTCTGCAATTGGAACACAGGAATCTTTTTTGCCCATGCTTTTTTATAATCTCCGAGAACTTGGATAACATCTTTCCCGTCTTCTTCTTCACCGATGAATAAAAGCCCTTTAATGTTCTGCGCCTCTCCACTTGGCTTTATCACATATCTTCCAGGATTTTCTTTAACAAATTGTATTGCATCATCAAAAGAAGTAAATTCTTTATATGGGAGTATTGGAACACCAAATCTTTTTAGCTCTTCTTGGCCGAATGATCTATCATCTTCCAGTTGATCTGTGTAAGGGGTCCCGCCGATTACAAGTTTTCCCTGCTCTCTCAACTTTTTAGCTTTTTTCCCCTGCCCGAGTACATCATCAAACACAATAACCTCAGCCCAGTCAACTTCCTTCTTCCAGTCATCAACTTTAGGAACAAAGCCGTCAGCAACTTCTTTGTCTTCAGGATTTTCGATATAGTATTTTACTTCATGCCCTTCTTTGACAACCTGCCATGCAATATCACCGATTAATCCATCAATGGAAACAAAAAGAAATTTCTTAGGATTCATAGTCTTAACTACCCCATTCTTCTTAACTTCTTTTGAATTTGAACCACCCTTTTGATTATTAGTTGCAGATATTTGCGCCATAATTCAATTCTAAATTTTATGATTATTTTTTAGCTTAAATTGTTTTCGTTTTTTTAGAACAATAATCGGGAATGAACGAAATAAGAAAAAATTATTCCCCTCCAGTCTTCAATAAACCTGCTAGATCAATTTTCTTGCCTATATTTAGCTCACTAATGGATCTGTTGATTATCTCACACGCAGCATTATTAATGCTTGGATATATCGCTAAGACTTCTGGAGTGTAGCCAGTTTTCTCTGATATATCTCTTTCCGTTCTTAGATTTTCATACATCCTCCCAAGAGAAGATCGTGCCCATATAAAATGTCCAGCGCCATCTTTTAATATTGCAACAGTAAACTCCTCTCTATCTTTATACTCTGGAGCAATCTCTCTAGTTACATGTTGATAATTATAATCCTTGTTCATATCTCTCCAACTAATAATCAGAGTTTATAAATCTTTCTATTTTTACTACTTGATAATAATTAATTAATTCATAAGCTCTAGAACAAAAATCTTTAAATATTACAAAGAAACAAGAAATTGTTATGCCAAATAAATTTCAGGAATATTTTTATTTTGTTTTCAGGGTTCTAGTCGGTTTATTATTCTTGCAGCACGGCGGCCAGAAATTATTTGGTTGGTTTGGTGGCCTTGGAGGAAATACAGCTGAATTAGTTAGTTTGATGGGATTAGCAGGGATAATAGAATTAATCGGGGGATTAGCAATTGTTTTAGGATTATTCACAAGATTAACCGCTCTAATTGCAGCAGTGGAAATGATAGTAGCTTTATTCATGGCTCATTTTCCTAAAAGCATTTTTCCAATTCTTAACGGAGGAGAGTCGGCAGCATTATTCTTCGCATCATTCCTAGTTCTACTTGCATACGGTGCAGGTAAGTGGAGTTTGGGAAGAATATTATTTAAAAAAGAAGTTCTTTAATAATCTCGGAATTCTGATTTATATTTTGTATATAGATCTCTACCTTCTTTTATTATGCAGTAGGATGGCTCAAAACCAAATAAAGCTCTGTTTACTAATCCTCCATCCTTAAGCTTTCTTAGAAGGTCTGCTTGATATTCGCTATCATGTTCAATTACAGCAGATTCACTATGCCAGTTTGCAATACTCTTGTCATCTAGTTCAATAAGCCTTTCAAGAATCTCTGCTGCATCATTTAATTCCTCGTCATCGCACAAGATCTTTCTTAATGTCTCTTTAGGATCTTCCATAAAATGAATCTCAGTAATGATATATTTAAGGTTTTATGTAGTAAGATTAATGCAATTATAAACACATTTTTCAGTAGTCATAATCCGATACATTTAATAATTAAAATATTTGATATAAAAGTATGAAATTACAAGATTTAGTTAGAGGCAGTAGTTAATCTTTGAATTCTATTTAATAGTAATATGTGGGTCTGGAAAAATAAAAAGGATGCTGAAAGAAGTTTAAAAAATTACATTTCATTAGATGGCTTTCCGGAAATAAAGGGTTATGATTTTGAAAAGAAATTCAATTATAATGATTTCTTAGAATCTTACAAGCAAATCGGGTTTCAGGGATCTAATCTGGGGGCAGCAATCTCAATTTTTAGAGAGATGATTGAAAAGAAAATTCCTATTTTTATTTCTTTTACGGGGAACATGATAAGTTCAGGAAACAGGGAATTAATAACGTATTTGGTAAAGGATCAGTTAGTAGCAGGGATAGTTACGACAGGGGCTGCAATAGAGGAAGATATTATCAAGTGCATCAAGCCGTTTCATCTGGGAAGCTTCGAAGCAAAAGGAAGTTTTTTATCTGAAAATTCTATAGGCAGAATCGGAAATATTTTCGTACCGTTTGATCGCTATCTTTATCTTGAAAAATTCCTTAATGAATTATTTCCAAATCTCTATGAAAAGCAAAAAGAAAACAATAAAGCATTATCAACACATGAAGTTGCAAGAGAAGCAGGTTTACTAATAGAAAAGAATGAGCACACCTCAGAAAAGTGCAAGGAATCGTTTTTATACTGGGCGTCAAAAAATAACATCCCGGTCTTCTGCCCAGGGATTACTGATGGGGCAATCGGAGACATCTCGGTTTTTTTCAAAAACAATAACAAAGGTTTTGCAATTGACATCACCGAAGACAATAAAGCCCTGACTTCATTGCTTATGAACCAGGAGCAAGCAGCCTCAATAATTTTAGGAGGGGGGATCTCAAAGCACTTCTTATTAAACGCAGCCATTTTCAGGGACGGATTTGAGTACAGTATTTATTTAACCACAGCAGCGGAATTTGATGGCTCTGATTCAGGAGGAAACCAGGAAGAGGCAATTTCATGGGCGAAAATAAAGCCAGATGCAAAAAGAATAAAAGTTTTAGCAGATGCAACAATCACGTTTCCAATATTAGTCTCATCAATTAAATACAATAAAAAATCTGGTGCCTACTGAACAATATCCTCTAATGGTTTAGTTAAATTTTCCGGTAAAGGATCTTTATAATGCCCAGTTATTCCTCTTCTTCTTTGTCTATCCATGTCAAAAGAACCAACGGCCAATAATGCAGAAACAACATAATTCCCAATTTCAATACTTAATGTGGAATCTATGCCTCTTGTCCAAAATGCACACAAACTAGCAAAACCAGCGTAAAGATTTCTATATCCTCTATTCATATCTGCACCTGCCCCATTTAAACCGGCAAGTCCACTAATAATCATTACAGGAACCCGAGCATCTCCAAAAACTTCACTTCCATTATCGTTAAAAGCAAATCCCGCAGTTATCATCGCTCCTAAATCCCAATAATCTTTAACTGCCGAAGGTGTATATCTAATAAGATGTTCTGAGAATCCTCTTACTCCTTTGTTGAAATTCTCCCTTAAATATAATAGATGCTGCCTCATTATTCTAATAGGATAATCTTTATCTATATAAAATTTATTATGATGGTGCACAACTTTACTTCTCAGCTCCAGTAGGCATAGACATTTTAATGAACAGGATATAACAAAGATTGTCAAAGAAAAAGATCACTGAATATCCTGTGTTAGTTTCCTTTCCTTAGTATAATCCAAAGTTCCTTTGCCGCTTATTCCGATAAATTTTTGAGGAGTCTTTAACAAATAATCTTCTGTAGAAAATTCCTTCCCGCTTAATGCAAGCTCGTGAAATTTCTTGAAGTCAATCCAGGTATGCCATTCATTATCAATTCTAAACTTTTTCTTAGCAAGCAGCACAACTCTTGATTGGATGTGCTCTCCGACAATGTCATAACTATCCAAATATGTTTTTAATTTTCTGGAAAAATCAACTACGTCTTCATGCAGGGGCATATTCTCCATTTCTAACCTCTCTCTGGAAGCTCCGACAAAGATATAGCCTTTGACTTCAATGAAGTCCGGCTCGGCTTTCATGATCATCTCTGCATAGTTTTCAGCATCTTTCATGTTAACCCCTTTTATCATCGTAAGTCTTATGCAGGTTCTCTGCTTTTTCTTTTTCATATACTCAAGGCTTTTATTCAATCTCTCCCAATAATCAGAAAACAATGGTTTGTCAACCTCTTTCAGCAAATCTTTTGTAGCAGCATCCAAGCTAATATACAACTGCGTTATCGGTTTTAATTTTTTTATCTGTTCAGGATATTGCGCATTAGTCACTAAAAAGGTACTTATTCCATCTTTATGGAATTTATTAATAAGCTCGTTCGTCTTAGGGTACATTATTGGCTCTCCAGTTAGAGAAAGGGCAACATGTTTTATCGTCTTAGATTTTTCAAAAGCTCCTCTATTTCTCTTTTCATATCCTCCGTAGCCTTCAAGCAGTTTATGATGTGCTTCTTTGCTTTTTTCAAAAATAAGATCAGGATCATCAATTTGCCATTTCCATTCCTTGCTTACAGGCGCCTTTTCGTCACGCCAGCAAAAAGTACAACGGTTTGCACAGCTCATGCTTGTTGACATTTGCATGCACTGGTTGCTCATTATTCCATAGAAAGTTAGCTTGTAGCATCCTCCCTGGCCTTTAATCATGTTCTTTGTCCAGCCGCAAGTCTTGACGGCAGAATGGCTTCCAACTATTTTGTAATGCTGCTTTTCCCATAATTTTCTCTGTAAATCAGAAATCATTGATAAGTTCATGTAACAAATAAATGGGTGCAATAATTAAAAACCTTTTGGAAAACTTTATATAATCGCAAGTTTTTATATCTATGATGAATGAATGCAATAAGTGCATGAAAGTTGGAGGCGTTCTGTTGTTATTGTTCGGTGTTTTGTTTCTATTAAGGGACTTAAATGTCTGGAACTTCTGGAACATCCAATGGTGGACAGTTTTGTTTGTTTTGTTTGGAGTGATGAAACTAGGCTCAAGCAGCTGCCCTCAATGCCAAGAGAAAAAAGGAAAATAAAAGAAAAAAGGCAATAGATTTTTAGCCAGAACTTTTATTTATTGCTAAGTATCTTCTTGCTGTAACTCAGCCAATCTCCTATTCTAATAATCTCAGTTTTTAGTTTAGGATGCCTCAGCACAGCTTCCTTATAATCATTGCATTCTCCAAAGCTCATGTTGTCTGCAATAATGAATCCATTTCCTTTTACCAACTTTATACAATCTTCCAGAATTTTAATATAGTCCTTCTTTGCAAAATCAATAAAGACTAAATCAAAAAATTCTTTTTTTTCAATAACTAATCTCTTAACTTCTTCAACACCATTATTTATAATGATCTCGGCATTAATGTTGAATTTCTTGAAATTTTTTCTTGCTTCATAAGCTATTTTCTCATTTATCTCAATTGTAAGCAGTTTTCCTCCTTCGCTCCCCAAGATTATTCCTGAATAGCCGTTGGCAGTTCCCAATTCTAATATTTTTCTCGGTCTCAGTTCAACTATTTTATCATAAAGCCATTTCCCCTTTATACTGCCTAAAATCGGGATTCCTCTTTCAATGCTTTCCTTTTCAAGCGGTTTTAATTTTTCAATAACGTTCATAGATTACAAAGAATCTAGTGGGCTTTTAACTTTTATCATATTTTTAGAGGCAGTATGGAGATATTATTACAACTCAATTAACTTTTTCTTTTTTTTATTCAAATATAAATAATTCTCATTTGAGATCAACGGCTTTCTATCTTTTCTTCTAGTTCTTTTCGTGTATGTTTAACGATGTCGCCACCTTCTCTGGCATTTTTAGCAATACTAATATCTGTTGTTGCTTTCTATCCAACCATCGTTAGAATCAATTCCCAATCATTCATATGATCCGATCCCTTAATTTTGATTACTTTAAACGAGGTGGAGTTGGGACTTTTACGACTTAAAATCGAAACATTTATATATCAGTTGATACCATATCA
>CAYIWL010000036.1:0-8660 GCA_964367085.1 Candidatus Woesearchaeota archaeon | reverse complement strand
CGTATTTTAAAAAGTTTCCATAAAGAACGTATAACAATTCTAAAATTGAAAATGCGCTCGGTAAATGGCCTTCTTTTGACCGATAAACCATCTCCATGATATCTTTTCTCAGTGTCTTCAAATCTTCTGCCTCGTCCATCTCTATTTGGGTCCAAGGAAAGATATATAAAGAATTCGTTAATAGGAAATGTCTAACTTAGAAGCAGGTTCCACTCGTCTAAATCTTCATTTAAAACTCCTTTAAAATTATCTTTGCTAAAAATATCGGGCCTCTCTTTTAATAAATTTACAAGGGGGGTGATAGTATCTATAAAAGATTTAGACGGGATAAAACCATAGGTTTTTGAGAATTTTTCTTGAGAAATTTTTAGATTTCTTTCTTTCCCAATGTTGTCTATAAATTTTAGTTTAAAACCATTTGTCACGCTTAAAATCTCACTCGCATATTCTTTCTTGCTCATGTTATTATTTCCTATATTATATATCCCGTTTTTCCAATTGTGGCTTTTAATTATAGTCAAATATGCCTTAATCAGGTCATCAATGTCTATAACAGTCCGGTAATTCTGAGGTTTTGTCAAAGACAGTTTTTTGTTCACTACTGCTGCATATGTAAAATGATTTGGAAGCAAAGCGAGTCTCATCCTCGGAGATAAACCGCCAACTGTTGCAGGTCTCAGAATTATAAACTTGAAATTTTTGTTATCTTTTTCTTTTTCCAGCATATAATCTTCTACCAATAGTTTATTTATACAATATGTATCTAGATCGTCTTTGATTATTGGAGAGTTTTCATCAAGTATATCTTCGGCATTTTCTCTGGAACCATAGACGCTCGAGGTAGAATTGTAAATTAGTTTGTTTTTATGGCTGATCGCTAAGTCAATCAAATTTTTGGTCCCTTCAAAATTTATTTCCCTGGTAAGGCTTTTGTCCTTTTCGCACCTATAAAACCCCACTAGCTCTGCAAAATGGAATACAAAATCAAAACCCCCGTCAGAAAAGGTTTTTTTTAATAGCTTCTTGTCCCTGGTGTCTCCATTTATAAATTTAAAGCTCTTAAAGTTTTGAGATGAAAAAATTTTGGATTTATTATTTAATAGTGCTTGATAAACAGTAAGGTTTTCTGTAGCCATCTTATCTATCAGCTGCAAAACATATCCATTATCATAAAATAATGAATCAAAAATTGTGACCTTGTAACCTTCCTTAATTAAGTGAAATGCCAACAACGAGCCTATATACCCTGCTCCTCCGGTGATTAGTATTTTTTTCTCCATTTATTTTTCAAACACTCCGAATTGTGAAGTTCTTAAAAACATCTTCTTTATTAAGATTGGCTTAAATGGCAACATTTCTATATTGTCTACAATGTGATCGTGATGTTCAAAATCCCGTGCTTCTAACAGTCTAAGCTTGACTAGGATTGTTCTGAGCCAATCCGTGTTTGGCGCGGGAGTAGACAATACCAATTTGCCTCCAGGTTTTAAAATTCTTTTTATTTCATTTATACAATCACAATGCTCTATGGTTTCAAATGCGATTACCATATCAAAGCTGTTGTCTTTAAAACTCATATTTGTAGCATCCATCTTTAGATGGTATGGTTTGGTGCGGTCTATTCCGATAATGTTGTACCCTTCTTTAATTAATTTATTAGTTATGTACATGTCGCCGCACCCAACGTCTAAAATTTTTCCATTTTTTGTCAGAAATTTTTCAGCTAATTTAATTCTTTTCATTGCCACATAATAATTAACTGGTTTGACTCGAAACTTTAGCCCGAAAAGAGTCTTTGCAGCCATAAAAATTTCCTTTTTTGAGATCTTAGAAGCGCCATGTCGCCTTATATCGAAGAAGATCGGAATCTCTGTGATTCTAAAATTATGATACCGACACCAGAATACCATCTCCATTAAAAAAGAATAACCATTAGACTTAATTGAATCCAAATTACATCTATCTAAAGCTTCGCTTTTATATGCCCGATAGCCGGTAGTGTTATCTTTTGTGGTTAGCCCAAGGAGAGTTTTAGCTAAAAAGTTTGCTCCTTTGCTTATTATTGTCCTATGGATTCCCCAGTTTCCAACCCCCCCGCCTTTAATATATCTTGACCCTAGAACAAGGTCGTATCCCTCATTTATTTTATCAACAAAATCAGGTATATTTTCAGGGTTATGTGAAAAATCAGCGTCCATCGTCATGATCAAATCTGGATGAAAGTTGTCTAACGAATAGTTTATCCCCTTTATATATGCTGTACCCAAACCCAACTTTCCTTCCCTCGTGATCAATCTTACGTTTTTATTCTCTTTCATAACATCCTCTACGATCTTAGATGTAAAATCCGGAGAGTTATCATCGACTATAACGATATTATAAGACAGCCTATTTCGTGTGCATACATCTCTGATTGCGTAAATTAATTTCTTTATATTTTCAGCTTCATTGTAAGTTGGAACTATTATGCAGAGTTTCATTAATTGAGTTAATTCCATTATATTTTTAAATCTATATCTCAAAAGCTGTACACTTCCTATGCAGAAATCTTTTTATATGGTATTTTGAGAAATTGCTTTATGAACTTTGTTTTGATTGCTTGTATGTTTGTATCCTTCTTAGTAGTCTATTATTTAACGCCTTGGTCAATACGCTATTTGAGGAGGATAGACCTTATTGTAAAAGATCAGCATAAAGAAGGAAAGCCTTTAGTACCAATTTCCGGAGGTATACCTGTCTTAGCAGGATCATTTGTCGGTTTTATGAGTTTTATTTTTTTCAATACATTTTTTTCAAATGGAGGAGATTTATCTTTAAGCAATGAGGTTTTAATGTTTTTACTAAGCGGGCTAATCTCAATAATGATGATAAGTTTTGTAGGGTTTATTGATGATCTTTTTATTAGGGGAGATAGAGAGACCTCTTCAGGCTTAAACCAGTGGCAAAAACCTTTGCTTACTCTAGCTGCTGCAATCCCGCTTATGGTGGTGAATTCTGGAATTAGTGAAATTGCACTTCCTATTTTTGGAATAGTTGATATGGGCCTTTTATATCCATTGATAATAATTCCTATTGGAGTCGTAGGAGCGGCAAATATGGTTAATATGCTAGCAGGGTTTAATGGCTTAGAAACTGGAATGGGGGTGGTTTATACCGGCATGCTTGGACTCTATTCTTATGCTAATAGAGAAGGGGCATATTATGATGAAAGAACAACTGCGGCAATTTTTGCACTTATTATCTTCTCATCCTTGGTTGCTTTTTATATTTTTAATAAAACCCCAGCAAAGATCCTTCCTGGCGATTCCTTAACATACCTGCTGGGTGGGACGATCGCAGCAATAGCAATAATTGGGAATTTAGAGAGAGCAGCGTTAATTATTTCTATTCCATTCTTTGCCGAATTTATTTTAAAATTAAGAGGAAGATTTAAGAAACAAAGTTACGGGTATTATGAAGATGGGAAAGTCAAATCCCTATATGACAAGATATATTCTTTGCCTCATCTCTTAACAAGAACCGGGAAATTCACTGAAAGACAAGTAGTTTATATCTTTATATTTGTGGAATTATTTTTTAGCAGCCTTATATGGATAATATAAAATGTTGAGATTAATACGATTTCACCTAAGAAAAAATAAAGTTTTGCTTAAAGATAATTTTAGCTTGTTTTCGATGATGCTTCTTGCATTTATAATCAATTATTTTTTTCATTTTTATATTGGGAAGACTCTAGGACCTAGTGATTATGGAACTTTTGGTGTGTTGCTCTCAATCGTCTATATAATTGTAATGCCATTGATGGCAATTCAAACCACTTTGTCGAAATATGTTGCAGAATTAAATGCGAGAAATGAAAGATTTGAGATTTATTATTTATTTTCTAAATCCCTTAAAAAGATAGGGATGTTTGGTCTGATTATAAGTGTCTTGTTCTTAACCCTAAGCCCCTTATTGTCTTCCTTTCTAAAGATTGGTGTCGTCAGTCCCTTAATCATCCTCGGAAGCTCAATTGTTTTTGCTTTTCTCGTTTCAATTGTGAGGGGGTTTTTGCAGGGGCTACAAAGATTCAAACTTCTTGGGCTGACTTTTCTTTTAGAAAGTCTCTCTAAGGTTTTCTTTGGCATTCCGCTTGTGATGTTGGGGTTTGGAATTAATGGAGCCATAGGGGGGTTTGCATTGAGCTTTGTTCTTCCATTGCTGGTATTGCTTTATTTTATTAGGAAGGGTTTTTTTAAAGATGGTAGCAAAAAATTTGATACTTCACAAATATACAAATATTCTTTTCCCGTGCTTGTCATGCTGGTAGTCTTAACTGGGCTGTATAATATAGATGTTATTCTTGTTAAAAGATTCTTTGACCCCATTATTGCCGGACAATATGCTGCTCTAAGTCTTTTTGGAAAAATAATCTTCTTTGCTACATTATCTATAAGTATGGTTATGTTTCCAAAAGTTCTCGAGCTTGGAGGTGAAAAAAGGGGTTCAATATTACTCTTGTTTAAATCAATTTTGATAGCTTTATTTTTAGGATTGTCGGCAAGCGTTCTTTATTTTTTAATGCCGGAATTCATTATAACCACTCTTTTCGGCGAAGAGTTCCTTGTTATCTCCCCTTTGTTATGGATATTCGGGATCATTATGACTTTATTCTCAATCTGTTATCTGATATCTTTTTATAACATTGCATTACGTAGGGTTAATTTTCTCTACTTCATTATCTTTTTTAATTTGCTAGAGGTACTTTTAATTACATTATTACATAATTCTCTAGAGCAAATTGTAGTAATCTTAATAATCATTATGTTTTTACTATTTCTTACCTTGGGGATATATACTATAAAAAATGACAAAAATATCGATTATCGTTCCAGCATATAATGAAGGCAAAAGGATAGAATCTACTTTGCGTTCACTATTCACAATTTTTCCTTCTGAAGAAATAATTGTCGTATCCAATGGGAGTGTAGATAATACTATTGAGATATTAAAAACTTGGAAAAATAAGCACGCAAATTTGAAATACGTTGAATTTCCTGAGAAGCTAGGGAAAGGAGGAGCAATAATTGAAGGTTTAAGATTAGCTAACGGTGATCTAATTGGTTTTATAGATGCTGACGATGCATTTGATCTCAACTACATTGGAAATTTTTTATCTGATTCATCTGATTATGACTGCATAATCTCGTCCAAGTGGAAAGGTAAAAATATTTTCCAAGTTAATGAACCTTTTTTAAGAAAAGTTTTAAGCAGGGCGTGGAATATTCTTGTAAGAATCTTACTGGGCTTAAACTATTATGATACTCAAGCAGGAGCTAAGTTTTTTAAAAACCAAGTTAAGGAAAAAATAGGGGACAATTTCATATCAAAAGGATTTGCGTTTGATGTTGAATTACTATATAAAATAAAGAAAAATAATTTTAGAGTGAAAGAAGTTTATGTTCCAAGCAAATTTATAGAAGGGAGTACATTTAAATTAAAACACTGCAAAAGTATGTTTTTGGATTTACTTAGAATGTGGTGGTTAAAATGAAAAGTATACTATTTACATTCGATATAGAAGAGTTTGATCTGCCTTTAGAATTTGGCAAGCATATATCTGAAAAGGATCAGTTTGAAATAAGCAAAGAAGGGACGGAAAAGATTATGGATTTATTAAACAAGAATAATATTAAAGCGACTTTCTTTGTCAGTGCAAAATTTGCAGATAAACATCCCGAGTTAATTGAAAAAATTTCTATGAATCATGAGATTGGGTTGCATTGTCTTGAACATAGAGATGATTACTCTAATATGGATAAAAATATGGCATATAGTCGTATTAAAATGGCAAAGGAAATAATTGAAAAAATAGTAAATAAGAAAATCGTAGGATTTAGAGCCCCCCGATTTCAGCCTCCAAATTACAAAATTTTAGATGATTTGGGGATAGTTTATGACAGTTCATTACATCCAACATACATTCCAAAAAGATACAATAATTTTAAATCTCCTAGAACTCCATTTTATAGAGACGGAATAAAAATAATCCCATTAACTGTATCTCCAATTTTAAGATTACCGATTTTTTGGATTGCATTTAGAAATCTCCCTTTATCATATTCCGAGTATATAACCAATAGAAACAAAGACTATGTAAATCTGATCTTTCATCCTTGGGAGTTCGTGGATATAACCGAGATGGACTTACCGAAATTAATTACTCGAAATACCGGAGAGAAACTAATCAAAAAACTACAAAAGTATATTACCTCTTATGAGGGATGTAACTTCACAACAATGTCCTCTTATCTTTTAACTTCATAGATGATAAGAATTGGTCTTTGCTGCGAATCCGTATATGCTTGGACAGGAACGACTTTATCCTGATTTTCTTGGGGCCAAGAATAAGTCCATTGCGGGGAGGGTTCTAATGCACTTAAAACGAGATACTTAACATTTTTATTTTTATCCAGAAATTCATCTATCTCATAATCTTCAGGCCAATAAATAATATCTCTTTCTGCATAATAATTTAACTGAGGCTCTCCAGTTGATATAATCTTATCCTCCTCGTAAGAATTTTCTTTTATCCAACTCCCTGCTTGCTTGAACTGGATATAAGAAGTTGATTTAACTTTTATTATTCTGTCTGCATAACCTGTCTGAGTAATTGCGGATAAAATTATGACTAGAAGAACTGCACATAATGCCAAAGTCACGTTAAATTTTTTGATTAAGCTATATATCTTAAGCAAAGCTAATGAAATTACAAAAAATGTTGCAGGATATATATAGGATAAATATCTATCTTCAGCAATCTGTCCAGCAAAAAATGCGAAAAAAACAAAAGGAATTATTATCCACAGTAATATCAAAATGTTTTTCTTAAGATTTTCATCCTTTCGTAAGAGATCATAACCCGCTACCATATTGAATAAGGCAATTAATATACCTATAATTAAAAGTAACAATAAGAAGTGCCCGAAAAAAGGCGAGATATTGATTAATCCAGGAATCTGACTTTGGAAAACTACTGGTGCAAAACTGATATAACTATCCAGTTGAGAAAAAGCACCATAAAACCCTGCAGGTCCCAAAATTGGAATCTTAGAATAGGTTAGATAATACCACAAAGCATATGGGATAAAACAGAAAGCAGCTGTGGAAATACTGATCCATAAATTCTTATTTTTCAAAAATTTAAATCCCTCCGTAATTATTAAGTACAACAGGAAAACAAAAACGATTAAACCTGATGGAAACCTTGTTAATACTCCGGCAACTAAGACTGGACCTAAAAACCAGATGTACCATTTAGACTCTTTTTTCACCATCCCCTTCCAGAACAGCCACATAGAAATTAACCAAAGCGTTGTCGAAGGTAAATCCGTTAAAATACGAGCAGTATAAAATAGGTTAACGTAGAAAACAGACATAAGAAAGCTAGAAATAATCCCGATCCATTTGTTAAAAATTTCTTTTCCTAATAAATAAGTAAAATAAATTCCTACCATGGAGAAGATTAACATCATGATTCTTATGCCTAGCTCTTCAAAACCAATCTTGTACATTATTGCTATTAATAACGGCAATAATGGTGGTCTAACATAATGCAGTTGATATGAAGTTAGATTAAAAGCCCAGTTTTTTGCAACTCCTAGATATTCGGCTTCATCATACCAGACAGCTTGATTTATTGTTAGATACTTTAACCTTAGAGCGAGAGCAATGATTAAAATTGCAATCAGGATAAGATTTGAATTTTTATCAAAAAGATCCATAATCCTCTGTTGTAATACCTTTTTATCTATTCCCATTTTGTTTTAAGTTTTCAAGGTCATATATCCAAATAACTTCTTTACTAGTCAAAATAATCTTGTGATTGGGTTCATAATTGTCTCTTAAATCTGCGAGTAGAGGATCTGTATAGTCTCTTCCTGATATTGGATTTGCGTTTAACAATATGTAGCGGATATTTTGGTTATATGGATGAAAATATTGAATCTTTTCTTTTGCTGTCGGTAGCCTTCCTGTTTTCTGTTGGAAAATTTGCTCAAAATAAAAATTTTGCAAGCTCTGCTCCTGCCTAACATAATAGAATATAATCCCTTCCATTCCCATAAATGTTTCATTATCCTTTAGTATGTTGTTCAGATAACTTCCCGTAACTTTGGCAGAATAAGCAGCCAGGCTAGGTTCGCATTTAGCCCTAGTAAAGTGGCATGTAATGGGATTAGATGTTATAAAATAAGGAGAAGTAGAATATGCTATTGAAAAGGTATAAATAACATAAATTAAAATAAAAATTGTGAAGAACATTTTTTCCTTATGAATTTTAAATAATTTAAACATGGAGTAGGGTCTGCTAGAAAACGCCATAGACATTAAGAAAACAATCCCAATCAGGTAGGGCAGAGAAATTCTAGGAATATCTAAAGCCTGGGAAAAAATAATTGCAGAGATTAGGAAAAATAATATGAAATAGAGAATGAATTTTTCTGGTTTTTCTTTCTTGATGGAGAGTAATTTAAATAACATAAAAATGGAAAATAAGAATATCAATGTATCAAGCAGATTAACATTAGACAGAAAAGTATAATTTAGAATCCTTGCAATGTTGATGTCAAAATAAGCTTTTGCAAATTCTGGACTTGTAAATTTGGTATATCTTTCATAGG
>CAYIWL010000035.1:0-8810 GCA_964367085.1 Candidatus Woesearchaeota archaeon | reverse complement strand
TTATCTGTTCCATAATATTTTTTATCTCTTTTACCTTTAAATATTATGCTTAGTGCGCTTTTTCCAAACGCCCGGACCAGCAGCGCGCCATTTTGTCCATTCTCGTGGGACGGCGGAAATATCAGTTTGCTTTCTCTACGTCCAGACAGGGAGTTTTTATAAAGATCTTCGCTAGTGAAAGGATACTTTGGAATGGTGGAGAAGGTTCGTTACAAGGGGAAAGGAAACGATTAGACCTTCCTCTAAAGTTAAATCTATAAAACCCCCTACACTGGGTAATGAATGAATAAGAAGCAAATGTCTGAAGAAGAAATAAAGCTTAACTTCATTACGCCCGCCCTCATTGATAAAGGTAAATGGGATAAAAAGCAAGTAAGAATGAATGTATACTTCACAGATGGAAGAATAATAGTTGCAGGTAAGACTGTAAAGAGAGGAAAAAGGAATTTTGCAGATTATATTTTAGAGTATAAGCCTAATGTTCCTTTGGCAGTTATAGAGGCGAAAGATAATAATCATTCAATTGGCGATGGAATGCAACAAAGTCTAGAATATGCTGAAAAACTTGATCTGCACTTTGTTTTTAGTTCGAATGGAGATGGATTCATTTTTCATGATAGGGAAGCAGGAACAGAGACCTCTCTTTCATTAGATGAATTCCCAACTCCTAAACAGCTATGGGAGAAATACAAAAAATACAGAGGGATTACTGAAAAGATAGAAGACACTGTGACTGCTGATTATTTCTATGAACCGGGATTCAAACAACCTAGATATTACCAAAGAGTTGCCATTAATAGGACAATAGAAGCAATAGTTAAGGGTAAAAAAAGAGCCCTTCTTGTCTTAGCAACTGGGACAGGTAAGACTTACGTGGCTTTCCAAACAATTTGGAGATTAAGAGAGGCAGGTCTGGCAAAGAGAGTATTATACTTAGCAGATAGGAATATTCTCATTGATCAACCCAAGAACAACGATCTCAAACCTTTGTCTAAGATTATCACCAAAATTTCCAATAGAAAAGCAGATCCTTCGTACGAAGTCTATCTTGCTCTCTATCAAGCAGTTTCAGGAGAAGATGACCTAAGAAATATCTATAAGCAATTTTCTCCAGAATTCTTTGACTTAATAATTGTAGATGAGTGTCACAGAGGGAGTGCAAAATCTGATTCTCAATGGAGAGATGTCTTAGAGTATTTTAAGTCAGCAGCGCAAATAGGAATGACTGCTACCCCCAAAGAAACAAAAGACACGTCAAACATAGACTACTTTGGAAAGCCCCTCTACACCTACTCCTTAAAACAAGGTATAGAAGATGGATTTCTTGCACCCTATAAGGTTGTTAAAATTGCACTTGATAAGGATGTCCATGGATACCGTCCTAAAAAAGGAGAAGTAGATAAGTTCAGGCATGAAATACCTGATTTTGTTTATACTAATAGGGAATTTGATAGAACACTAGTCATAGATGAACGAACAGAGGTGGTAGCTAAAAAGATCACGGAGTTTCTTAAGAACTTAGATAGATTCTCTAAAACTATTGTCTTCTGTGTAGATATTGAACATGCAGAGAGAATGAGAAGAGCACTTGTTAACGAAAACTCAGACCTTGTAAAGCAAGATAAAAGATACGTTATGAGAATCACAGGAGACGATAATATTGGAAAGAAACAGATAGACAATTTTATCGATCCCGCGTCGAAATATCCTGTTATTGTAACAACATCAAAACTTATGAACACCGGTGTTGATGCACAAACGTGTAAGCTTATTGTGCTAGATTCCCCCATCCAATCCATGACTGAATTTAAGCAAATCATTGGAAGAGGAACCAGAATACGAGAAGATTATGGTAAACATTACTTTACCATTATGGACTTTAGAAACGTCACCAATTTATTTGCAGATCCTGAGTTTGATGGCGAGCCTATTCAAATTTATACGATAAAAGAATGTCAAGAAGTTAAAGAACAAACGACCAAAGAAAAAGAACTTGAAGAGGGGGAGCGGATCTTGGTAGCTCCTAGTATAGCCTATACAGAAGAGGAAGAAAATATCAAAAAATATTACGTCAAGGAAACAGAGGTCAAGGTTGTGAATGAGAGAGTTCAATATCATGATTCGCAAGGTAAGATTATTACAGAATCCTTAATAGATTATACTAAAAAGAATGTAAAAAAAGAGTTTAGAAGTTTAAACGAATTTATCCAAAAATGGAACATAGTAGATCAAAAAAGAGTAATAATTGAAGAACTTGAAAATCAGGGACTTTTGCTTGATGCTTTAAGAGAAGAAATTTCTAATGGAAAAGAATATGATCCCTTCGACTTAATTGCTCATATTGCTTATGGACAAAAACCTCTAACAAGAAGTCAAAGAGCGCTGAAGGTTCAGAAAGATGCCTATTTCAATAAATATGGAGAAAAGGCAAGAAAAGTTATCGATGTCCTTTTAGAAAAATATAAAGATGAAGGTATCGAAGAAATGGAAAACTCAGAAATCTTGAAAGTTTCACCAATTAACAAATTAGGCAGACCTTTAGAAATAATGAAGCTTTTTGGAGGAGTTATTGGTTACAAGAAGATGATTAAAGAGATTGAAACTAAGCTTTACAAATCTTGAACATATTTTATTTCTGGCAACTTAACATAGATTTTTTTTAAACTAAAATCATTATGTACTTCTTCTAAAAGTTCTTTAGTCCAATCTTTTTTGTCTGCTGTAATAATCACGACTTCTTTTTTATTATGTTCTTGGATTGCAGAAGCAATTGTTTTTGAATCGGAGTCATTTGGAGTTAACCAAGAAAAAAGGCAACTCTTTAAATTCTGATCGATTTCATTTATTGGAATAACAAGCTCATCTATATTTTTTTCAATAAATTCTTTAATTCTCCTTTCTATTTCTTGATAAACATTCTCAAAGCTTTTAATTGTCTCGGTTTTGTCTTGGAAAGTATTTGTAAAAGATACAAGTTTTAATACTTGGTTTTTATCTCTTTCCCATAAATTATTACATTCTTTATCTGAATAAGGTATATAGGAACTATCCTTTATCTGTCTCAATATCTCTCTAAAAATAATTCTTTTTCTGTTAAGCCACTTTGGAATATTTTCTTCTTTTATATAATAGCAAAGAACAAACTTATTTTCCTTTTTTTGACTCACAAAAGAAATAGTTTTAGTTACGATGTTCTTGTTATCTCCTTCGTTAATATAATCAAGAATAATACACATATCCAAAAACCATCTCATTCTTCATTTGCTCCTTCTAATAAAATACCCATAATCTTTCTTTCATTTTCATTTAATTCTTTCTTCTTTATAGTAAGGTACTTCTTGTAACTTAATAGATTAGTTATTTTATCATCTATTTGAAAGATATCGATCTCAAAAGTATTCTTTTCTATATTTTCTTGAATTTCTTCCAATTCTTTATCAGTCTGGGAGCCAAAATCTTCAAAGAAAAATTGAGTTGTTAATGATTGCCAGATAGAATCGAATACTTCTATTATTTCTTGAATATATTGTTTTTTTTCTTTTTCAAACTCACTAGAATGGATTATAAATTCAAATGCACTGATAAAATCGTGATATCTTTGTAAATAATAAGAATATCTTTGAGTAGAAGGAATCTCTAAAAAGAAATCATAAATTATCTTTTCTGTTTCGGCTTTAAAATCGTCTTTATTATGTGAAGCATATTCTATTTTATCTTTCAACAAATAAATTTTCATATCTTTATGTTTTTCATATTGCTTTTTCTTTTCCTTCCAAGCGATATTTGTATGATTTCCGTTTTTTATCTCATGGTTAATTTTTTTTAAAATATCGTCCGAGTTCTTTGGCTTAGATACATTATAATCTATCAATATTTGATTCGCATTTTGAGGTTCAATACTTACTGGAAGAACCTTTCCATAATGGAATCTAACCACTGGAAGATTTAGAGAAGGTTCGTTCTTCGCAATTTCAACTGCAATTTTTTGAACAGTAGTCTTATTTGGTATTTCCCCATCATGCGTGTTTTTCCAAGAGTCAATTATCTTTGCTAACAAATAAAGACTAAGATTTCTCTTTTCTTTATCTAGTGGAAGCCCATAAAAAACGGGATAATCTGATCTAATAAATACCCTCATATTATTAACAGAAAGGATCTCTCTGACTTTATTTTCTTCTTTTAAATTATTCAAATGAGTGTTAATTGTTGCCCAAGTTGATTCGGTAAGTTCACTCAACTTCTTTATAGATTTAGGCCCTTCTTTTAAGTGAGAGAGAATATCTTCTTGGATTTGTTCTGCATTTCTTCTATTTACCATAACAAATCACCTCCCATCTTTTCATATATACATATCATAAGAGAGGTTTATAAATCTTCCCCATAGTATGATGCTTATATTAAATAGATAGTAAACTTTAAATAGTATCTATACTCTTAAAAACAAATTAAAATGGAGGTAAAGTCAAATGATGATAAGAAGAACAGTTAAGAGGGTATTGGATGGAGACACATTCCAAACATATAGAAAGATAAACGGAAGCAACTATGTTCGTCTTGCAGGCGTTAACGCTCCTGAAAGATGGCAGTTTGGAGGTAGAAAGGCAACCGAAAGTTTGAAAAGACAAATTCAAGGTAAAACAGTAACTCTTCAACCGATTGGCAGATCATATAATCGAGTGGTTGCACGAGTAAGGCATAATGGGAGGTTAATAAGATGAACAATACAATCGAAACTGATAAATGGAATGTTTTCTTTAAACAACCTGCCGATAAACCTATAGATGAAAGTTATGTTGAGTTAATCTTTAGATTGAGATCTGACCAAATAGGTGTCAGAGGAATAAGTAAAGAAAACTTTGCAGAACTTCAGGAGGACATAAAAGATCTAGGCAAATGGAGGAAATTTAAAGAATTAAAAAACGATTTAGAAAAATGAATAAAAAGGGAAACCTTCTTGCTCAAGCAATAATATTTCTTGTTCTATGGCTAATAACAAGTATAGTCTGGGCAATATGGCTCGATGGTATTTACGTTCCAATGGCAGGATTAGTTACAGCATTAGCAGCGATTGGAGCATTTAATATTGTAATAAACATAAATCGATGATTTTTATTATTCATGAGGTAGCTTATTTTCGTCTCTGTTAAAATTAACTTCTTTAATTATCGATTTATGAGGTGTTTTGAATACGATTCTTGCATTAATTTTCTTTATTTCATCATCGATTAATACATTCTGTTGAACTATAGTCAATTTCTCATTTCTTCTATCATTTCCTGAGATTCTCATAGGAAAAATATTGGAATTTAAAGAAATAATTGTTTCATTGCTATTGTAGGTATCCAATTCTATTCTTTTTAGATTTGGATGATCAAATCTAAATTCAACCGATGATAAAGTTGTCGACTCAAGACCTTTATTAATTAGTTCAATGTCGATAAGAAATTTAGTAACTCTTGTTCCTTCTTTATATCTTGGAGGATTCAACTTAGACCAAAAAAACCTAGGTTTGACTTTAATCTCCAAATTAACTCTCTTCTTTCGATATTCAATTATACTAAATATTCCCAAGATAAATGAAATTATCGCTCCAAGTCCAGTAAATATCTTGAAGGCTAAATCCCAATTCATTTTTCAAAACTCTCCTTCAAAACAGCGCTCATTAACCTTTCACTATTCTCTTGGCTTTCCTTGACTTGATTTTCTAACTCATCACAATAAGCCATTAACTTGTCCACTTTTTCTACTATGCGTTTTTGCTCGGAAAGGGGAGGAAGAGGAAATTTCAGGTTACTTAATGCTACACCATTAACATTAGGTTGCCCCGTTCCCATAGAGTTTTGAAATAATTGATCCCAATAAAGAGTCGAACCTAAAAAGATCTTAATATAATCAGGATTAATTTTTTTAAGGGGAATCGCTCTTATAAGATATGAAGCAAAAACTGCTTTAACATTAATATTCTTAACAAGGTAAGATTTCCCTATTGTTCCTCCCGTTCTCGCAATTAAAATATCATTTTCATTAAGGATATATTTATTGCACTCAGAATCACTTATTTGGCAACTCGGAACTCCATTCCATTTTACTTTGCTGTTTTGTATATCTGTTATCCTTAACAATCTCACTCCCTTGTTATTATGTATTGCAGAAGCAGTATAACCATAATGTATTCTTTCGCAGATGTCCCCCAATCTTACCCATTCCCAACCATTCGGCAATTCGTAGGGGATTTCTTCTTCAGAAATAGTTTTGAATGGCTTTTCCTTTTTTAGTTTACCTTCTTTGATTAATTTATCTTTCTCTTTCTGAATTTTCTTTAATAATACTGAAACAGGTTCGTCTTTTGGATCTTGCTTGACTAATTTGCCTTGAACTGCTTCTTGAAGAATTTGTTGGCGTAGTTTTGAGATATATGATTCATTTTTATTATTAATATTATTTAATTCTGAAATATTTTCTGAATTAGACTTAACTCCCTTAATTATTCGCTCTTGCTCTTTAAGAGAAGGAAGAAAAATTTCTATTTCTAATAACTGCCTCTCGTGAACAGCTTTTTGTGCAGTTCCTAATGGAACTAATTTATCAACATTCTCCTTAAATTGTGGACTTTTTAGATAGTATATCAAATATTCTGGATTAACTCCCACTATATCAAACATAGGCATATTCTCTGTAACTAAGCAACCATCTACCTCTTTAGGACAAATACCAATCCCTCCCTTGTAAACCCCCTGTCTAATAAATATCAAAGTATTTGGATGGTTTTTTAGATCTATAATAAATTGCCTTTTTCTTCCTATCTGAGATCCATGTTTTGTTCCCCTATAAGAAACCTCTCCCGTTTGTGAAATGGTGACTTGTTTGTAATGTTTATCCTCTACCCAGTGAGTATTCCTATACTGCTTTAAAATATCCTTTAGTTTAACCTTCTTCCATTCAGCCATTTTGTTTACCTCGTTTTATTTTATTAAATAAAGTCATAAATAAAAGATTAAAGAAAAATCCTAATGACAATAAAATAGTTATCCAAAAAACCCAAGAGATAATTCCAAAAGTAAATTGACTACAAGCCAAGTCTAAACCATCAGTTCCACAAAATAAGTTAGAAACAATATCTTGAAGGATTAAAGCTAAGAAAGTTATCGCTAAAGGAATCCCTAAATAATTATTGTTTTTTATTAGTTTTATTTTTGCTAAAAGCAAGAAAATAAAGGCATAAAATATTATTGAAAATAAAACCCCATAAATAGACATTAAGTTAGGCATAACTGCTAAAGTCTGTTTGGGATACTTTAATCCTAAATTCTTTCCAAATAACATATAATCTTGATAAGTAAAATTAATCGTTGTTGAAGTGTTGTGAGTTATTACTGTATGAAGTAATGCAGAATTTGCATGTCCTAATTCATGAATATAAAAATTAAAATAAATCAATGTGAATGTAAAGAAAAAAGCTATAACAATAGAAAAAATAGAAAGGGGTAAACTTTTAAACAAAGATTTAAAATCTATTTGCTTTTTTTCCATCTTCACCACTCTCCTTTAATCTCTTTCAAAATATCACTTATTCTCTTAATATTCTGCTCAATCTTAGCTATAATCTCTTCTTTACTAAGTTCCTTTTCTTCTTCGGGTTTGGTTGGATTATTTATATCAAGATTATAATTTTTCTTTTGGAGGTCAGCTAAAGAAACCTTCCAGCAATATTGTTTGAATTTTTCATCTTCACGATTATTCCACCACTCTTTCTCTAACTGAAACTCCTCATGTCTTACTGGCTTTGTTTTATTATATATCTTATAACCCTCTGGCAAAGGATGTTCAAAATACCAGACATCTTTAGTTCCTTTAGAGTTCTTTTCGAAAAATAAAAGATTTGTTCTTATTCCAGTGTATGGACTAAATACACCATTAGGTAATCTTACAATGGTATGCAAATTGAACTCAGCTAAAAGTTTTTCTTTTATTCTTGTTTTGATACCTTCTCCGAATAGAAATCCATCTGGCAAGACTAAACCACACTTTCCTCCATCCCTAAGAAGTTTTGTAATCAAAACTAAGAAAAGATCGGCTGTTTCTCTTGTTCTAAATTCTGATGGAAAATTATTTTCTATACCATCTTCTTCTGCTCCACCAAAAGGAGGATTAGTTACAACAACATTAACCTTATCCTTATCAGTATAATCAATCAATGGACGAGACAAAGAATTATCTCTTTTAACACTTGGAACTTCTATATCATGTAAAATAAGATTAGTCATACAAAGAAGGTGTGGGAGCGGTTTCTTTTCAAATCCCCTTAATGTCTTTTCTAAAACTTTTTGATCTTCAGTTGTTTTAACATTCTTTTTTAGATGATTTAATGTAGAAATTAAAAAGCCCCCAGTTCCGCAAGCAGGATCCAAAACAATATCTCCTAGCTTTGGATTAACCATGTCAACTATGAACTGAGTTACGGGACGAGGCGTATAAAATTCTCCAGCACTGCCTGCGCTCTGCAATTCTTTTAAAATTGTTTCATAAATATCGTTAAATTGATGTCTATCTTCAGCAGTTGTAAAATCAAGTTCATTTATTTTATTCACTACTTGTCTTATTAAAATACCATTCTTCATATAATTGTATGCGTCTTCAAAAACTTGCTTTATAATGTATCCTCTTTGATCACTTTTTTCATCCAGTTTTAGACTTTTTAATGTTTTGAATAAGTCGTTATTAATAAAATCAAGAAGTTCCTCTCCAGTCATTCCTTCAGGATTAACTGCCCAATTTCTCCATCTTATCTTTTCAGGTAATGGAGACTTATA
>CAYIWL010000034.1:0-9026 GCA_964367085.1 Candidatus Woesearchaeota archaeon | reverse complement strand
CACTCAATTAGCTAAATAGAAATCAGTTATCATTAATTAATGTTACAGAATCTTGGATAAAAAATTATTTAAATGATTGATACATGCAGAAAAGTATGAAAATTAAATATTTGCTGTTAATTTTTATTTTAGCTTTGGTTAGTGGGTGCTCTGATAACGTCGAACTCGGCGAAGTTGTAGTCGCTGAACCGATGATTGAGGAAAATAAAATTGCAGTGCCGGATCCTAACAAACCTGCTGATAAAGTTTTCAGCTTGAATGCAAAAAATTTTAGATTTTACATAAATGGAAAAGAGTCACCTAATCTTCGGGTAAAAAGAGGAGACAAAGTAAAGATTAATCTTGTAAGCGAGCAAGGATTTCATGACTTCGTTGTTGATGAATTCAGTGTTGCAACAAAGAAAATAAATTCTGGAGCTACTGATTCTATTGAATTCATTGCCAAGGAGAAAGGAACTTTTGAGTATTATTGCAGCGTTGGAAGCCACAGAGAAATGGGAATGAAGGGAAACCTAATTGTTGAGTAATTATCTTTAAACGCCGACGGCAGGATTTGAACCTGCATGCCAAGAGGCACTCGTTTTCGAGACGAGCGAGCCACCAGACTGCTCAACGTCGGCATCAAATGCAGCAAGCTATTTAAGTTTTAAAATCTTTGTAAATCCCATGTCTGAGAAAAGATACAAAAGACACAGAAAAAAGAACCCTAATGATTTTGTAAAATCAAGTTTTAGAACGGTTCCATTAAATCATACAGATTATAAGGGGAGATTGAAAGGAAAAGCCGTCGTCGGGAAATTAAAGAAAACTGGAAAGTGGGAGATCCAAAGCATTCTTGAAGATAAATAAAAATGGTCATAAAAAAACAAGGATATAAATGGATTCTTTATACTAAAGATGGAAGGAGAAAGCTTGGAGAGTTTAGAACTAAAAAAGATGCAGTAAAAAGGGAGAGGCAGATCCAATTTTTCAAGCACATGAGAAAATGATGGTTTTTTAAATGTTCATTTGAACTTTTTTAGAACCATATGGAATTAAAAAAGTTTATATAGTTCTAAAAATACTCATTAGACATGAAAAATAAACTAAAAAGTGTTAAAATAGAAGAACTGGAAAGGGCCTATGAAAAATGTCTGGTTTACTTCTATGCTTTTCCTAATAGAGTCATAGGACTTAATGAATTATCCAAATCAATTACATCTTCTAAAACAGCAACGAAACAGGCTGTAGAAAATTTAATCTATCAAGATTTTATTAAAAGGGATATAG
Organism: Candidatus Woesearchaeota archaeon; assembly: GCA_964367085.1. GTDB lineage: Archaea > Nanobdellota > Nanobdellia > SCGC-AAA011-G17 > ARS1403 > JACPIN01. Next base: position 7,757 of record CAYIWL010000034.1, on the reverse strand, counting down.
CTGGAAGGTCGTGGCTTTTATCTGCAAATCAAAAACATAAATACTTCTTAACTAAAAAAGTACCATACCATCTGAACAAGCTGTATGAATCTGGAATTGTAGAATTTATTTATAATCTTGTACCACAAGCAAGAGTGATTATTCTTTTTGGTAGTTATCGTTGGGGAGATGATAATGAAGATAGTGATATTGATATTGCAGTGGAAGTTTTAGGAGACAGGGACATGGAAATAAAAAATGTAGGGATTATAGATCAATTTGGTTATAGGAAAAAAGTTCCTGTGAACTTACATGTTTTTTCTAGAAATAAGATAGAACTAAATCTTTTTTCTAATATTGCTAATGGGATTATTTTGGATGGATTCCTTGAGGTAAGAATATGAAAACACGTATAAAACATCAAGATAACAAAAATGCTTTAAGTATACTAAATGCTGCAGAACGCGAGCTTAAGTACACTCTAAAACTACCTATTTCTGACGAATCTGCATTTAATATTATTAGGAATATTTATGAGAGTTTTAGAATGCTAGGAGATGCAAAACTAATTTCAAAAGGATTAATTTCTTTAGATCACATTCAACAGATAAAAGAACTGGAGATGACTCCGGTAAATACTGAGAGACCTATAAAACTTATTGATACGTTAAGGAAATTACGGCATAACATAAATTATTATGGTTATATTCCATCAAAATCTGAGGCTGATGATGCTATCTCAATTGCAAAAGCATGTTTTTATCCTCTGCTTTGTGCTATAAAAAAAGAAATTGAGCAACATAATGATGAAAAAATAAGAAATAAATAAATTTTTAAATAGCATATTTTGTTGGAAGATAATGAAAGCACTTTCTATAGAAAACTTACATAAACTCTTTCCGAATGTGAAAGCGGTAGATGGAATTAGTTTTGATATTGAGCAGGGGGATTTCTTCGGATTTTTGGGGCCTAACGGCGCTGGAAAAACAACTACTATAAATTGCATAGTTGGGCTGGCAAATTTTTCTAATGGGAAAATAAAAGTTTTTGGAAAAGACATAAAAAATAATTATAGAGAAGCCAGGAAATTAATTGGGCTTTCTCCGCAGGAATATAACTTTGATCCTTATCTTAAGATTGAAGACGTTTTGATTTATCAGGCAGGATACTATGGGATAAGAAAGAAGGAGGTTATGCCCAGAGTTGAAGAGCTGCTTAAACAGTTTAAACTTGAAGGCAAAAGCGAAGTCGATTTCAGGAAATTAAGCGGGGGAATGAAGAGGAGATTAGCGATTGCGAGAGCGCTAGTTCATAGCCCTAAACTTTTAATTTTAGATGAGCCTACTGCCGGAGTTGATGTTGAATTAAGAATAGAATTGCATGAGTATTTAAAAAAAATAAACAAAGAGGGGACTACGATTTTGCTTACATCTCATTACATTGAAGAAATTGAAAAGCTTTGCAATAAAGTTGCGATAATAAACAATGGAAAGTTAATTGCCAATGATAAAAAAGAAAAATTGATGCAGGACTTAGATACGGGGCATACGGAAATTTTGCTGAATAAGAAAATAAAACCGAAACATATGAGTCATGTTGAGTTTGCTGATAATAAAATAATAATTGGAAATAAAGGCAAGGATAAGATTAAAGAATTATTCAAGTATATCCAGAGCCAAGGAGCCTTGGTTGAAAATGTTAAAAATGTGAAAGATTCTTTGCAGGATATATTTTTGAGGTTGACTAAAAAATGAGCTTTAACTGGATTGGTTTATGGACGCTTGTAAAGAGAGAGCAAGTGAGAACTTTAAAGGTGATTAATCAAGTTATATGGCCGCCGATAATCTCATCTCTGCTTTACACACTTATTTTTGGATTTTCTCTTGGCAGGAATTTTGACGTTGGGGAGATTTCTTATTTATTATTTTTAGTTCCTGGTTTGATAATGATGAATGTTATAATGGCAAGTTATGACGAAGCTGCTTCTTCATTATTTCTTGGAAAGTTTATCAACTACATCCAGGAATTGTTGATCGCACCACTCTCTTATATTGAGCTAGTACTGGGGTTTTTATTCGGGAGTGTTATAAGATCTTTTTTAATTGCTAATATAATCTTAATTGTATTCTTGTTTTTTATCGACGTTGAAATAAAATATATTTCATGGTACTTGTATTTTATTATCATGGTGTCATTGTTTTTTGCGTCACTTGGATTGATTACTGCTTTGTGGGCTGAAAAATTCGACAATCTTGCTATCTTCAATACATTTTTCATAACTCCTCTGCTATTTTTCGGAGGTGTTTTTCATTCGATAGATTTGCTTCCTGAAATGTTTCAGAAGATAAGCCTGTTTAATCCTTTATTTTACATGATTGACGGATTTAGATACAGCGTTGTTGGAACTAGTTCTGTTGGAGTGTTGTTAAGTGCTTTTGTTGTTTTTGTTTTAACTGTAATTGCATTTATTTTCTCTTTGTATTTATTTAAGAAAGGGTATAAATTGAAATTTTGATTTCTTCTTCAAATAATTCTGGTGATACTCTTCTGCTCTGTAAAATTTTCCTGCTTTTTTTATTTCTGTTACGATTTTATTTTTGTGATTTTTCTGCTCTGTTTTTTTTGATTCAATTGCCTCTTTCTTCTGCTTCTCTGTGTAGTATAAAATTATAGATCTATATTGGCTGCCTATGTCTAATCCTTGCCTATTCTTCGCTGTTGGATTATGCATCTTCCAGAAAACTTCTAGTAATTTTTTAAAAGAAACTTTTTTCTCATCGTATTCAACCAGGACAATTTCAACATGTCCTGTTGCGTCAGAGCAAACGTCTTTGTAAGTTGGATTTTCAAATTTTCCACCCATGTAACCGACTTCTGTTTTTATCACGCCTTTTATCTTGTCAAATTCTTCCTGAACATGCCAGAAACATCCTGCTCCGAAAGCTGCTTTTGCCATGAATGTAAAAATATTATTAGATATATAAAATCTTCCAGACACCATTAATGATTGTTAACTCTATATCCACTTTCATCCCACTCCAAGATTATCCGCTTGGGAATTGCCAGATTAAATTCGTTACCTATAAAGTATTGGCTAGCAACAATCTGATCAAGTTCCTCAAGTTTTACTTCACTAGTTTTCTTCCCTTGAGAGTTGTTTAATAACTGCTCTCCTGATTCTTCAGAGATTCCGATATAAATTCGAGCAAGAGGATAGCTGAGTGCTCTTATCCCGGTGATATCTATAAACCGCTCAGAATTCATTTGGTCAACATGTGTGTGATAAGTTTGATCTAAATAATTTATGTAGACAACAGCTGCTGAACTTCCTCTGCATCTTTCTTTTATCTGCCCCCAAAGAAATATTCTCATGACCGAGGATAATAAGAGAAACATTAAAAATATATCGTAGAGAAAAATTTTATTTTTTATTCACCTAGTTTTTTATCTGGGTTAAGAAACTCATCAACTTCTATTTTTGCTTGCAATGAAACAGGATTATATAGAGATTCTAATCTAATACCTTTTATGATCCATTCTTCAGAATGGGGATTATATTCCGCTCATTTATGCTCTCTTATTTCTTCACTATTTGGACTGGATTGATCGTAACTCATAGCCTGGTATCCAAGAAACAACTAATATAAGAATTTAACTATAGGTATTAACTTAGGCTTTCTCAGCCTCCACTCTGACAGGAATTTCTCTTCCTTGATAGATGAAATAAGAAGATAGTTTTTTTACCGAACCATAATAAGGCTGCTGTACTGGAACAACTCTAACTTTTAGGGCTGATGGGTCACTAAAGTTTGATGTTCCTTGATAATAACCTGCTATCCCCTCTTCTGAAGAAACAACGTCTCCTAGATGAATAGTTCTCATTGACTCTGACTTATTAAATGCACTTCTTATCTTAGACGCTAAAAGTGGTTTGTTCATACATATTTAGAAGACGAGAAAATATATAAATCCGACTCTTGCAAACGCTCCCTCCGAGATTTGAACTCGGGTCCTGGCCTCGAGAGGGCCAGATCGCTTGTCTTGATTTCATTTTTTAAAATCAATTTGACCGGGCTAGACCAAGGGAGCTTAAAATTGTTTTAATTTTCCGACTTTTAAATTTAACCATAAATATTTTAAACTAAAAAATACTAGCTTAATCCATGAAAAAGTGGTTGATTGCTTTGGTTTCTCTGCTATTGATAAGTTTTGTTTTTGCACATGGTGATGAAAAAGAAGTTGATAAACAGATTACTGACGGTTTCTTAAATGATTTTTTACCAGCATATTTCATAATAGCAATATTTATTTTTTCAGCAATACCTTTTCTAGTACTAGCTTTTTATAAAAAAAATATCACAAAGCAGCATATTTATTTCTGGATTGTTATTTATCTTGTAAGTGTAATTACTCTTGTAATAGTTTTCGATACGATTAATTCAACAAGGAATTCTGAAACAGAAGGGCCTGTGCACTGGCATGCAGATTTTCAAATTTGGAAATGCGGAGAAAAGTTAGATCTGGCTGAAACAGAAGGAGTTTCAAATAGAATCGGCACAAGATTGTTGCATGAGCATAATGATAGAAGAATACACATAGAGGGAATAATAAAAAACATTCGCAATGTTGATTTGCATAATTTCTTTTCTGTTATAGGAGGAAGTCTAAGCGAAACTTCATTTAGAGTATTGACAAATAATGGAATAGTAGAAGCAAAAGACGGAGAATTGTGCGATGGATATGCTGGAGAAGTGCAGATATTCGCTTACATAGCCGAAAATGCAGACGCCAGCCAGAAATCCGGATTCCTAGTTGAGCAATTAAAAGTAAATGGAAACTATGTCATCTCTCCTTATCAAGATGTTCCTCCAGGGGACTGCATAATAATCGAATTTGACAAAAGGAAATCAAAGACGGACAAGATATGCGATACTTATCAACTTGCCGTTGAGCAGAAAAGGATGGTGGTTGTATAATGGTAGAGGCAGTTTTACCGACGATTTTGACTGTGATAATAACTGCATTAGTCGATTCAATAAACCCCTGTGCAATTGGTGTTCTAATCCTTTTAATATCTGTGATGCTTGCAACCAAACAAAACAAAACAAGAATGTTTTTTCTCAGCAGCTTGTATATTCTCACAGTTGGAATAATTTATTTCATAGCCGGACTTGGCTTAGTGCAGTTTCTTCATTCCATTCCAATTGTTGTTACAATGATATTATCAATTGCAGCTGCTCTTATCCTTGTTATCGGCGGCCTTATCGAGATTAAAGACTGCTTTTGGTACGGAAAAGGTATTAGTCTTCAGATTCCTGCCAGGGCTGTAAAAACAATTCATAAAATGAGCAAAAAAGTTAGCATTGCAGGAATTTTATTTCTCGGTTTCTTCGTCGCAGCTGTCGAGCTCCCTTGCACAGGCGGGCCTTATTTGGCTATAACCCTGCTTCTAGCTCAGAGTTTTGACTGGACTGCTGTTTTGTTGCTTGCATTGTATAATCTAATTTTTATTCTGCCTTTGATAGGGATAGTTGGAATTGTCCTGCTTGGAGGAAAGATATATGACATTAAAAAATGGAAGATAAAATACAGGGGATATATGAGGCTTGCAATTGGCATAACACTTATATTCCTGGCATGGTTGCTGATTTTTATTGCAAATGGGAGGGTTAATCTAGGATGAGATGAAAATCGTTCTTGTAGAAAAAAAAGACGGAAGATGCGAGAAATTCGACGAGAAAAAATCGCACGATGTTTTTTGCAGAGCTGCCTTGAATGCACATTTAAGTGTGGCGGAAGCAGGAAAACTTGCAGATAAGGCCATGAAAGACCTAAAGCAGTTCTTAAAATCAAAAAGAAAAATAAAATCAACCGAGCTGTTCATGCAAAAAATTAAAATACTCAAAAAATACAACAAAGAAGCAGCGTTCTTGTACAAGACGCATAGGGATGTGAATTAAAAAAGAAAGAGGTAAAAAATGCCAGGTAAAAATAAAAACAAAAAACCAGTAAAGAAGAAAAAGAATGTTTGCGAAGTTTGCTGACAAAACAAAAACAGAATCAAAAAACTTATAAATCAAAATTATCAGGCTAAATCCGTTATTTGGGGGTTAAAAATGGAAGGTCAAATTGATGATTGGAATGAGACTTCTGACTTGACTGATGATGAAGGCGAAGAGGAAGAAGAATAAGATTTCCCTTACAGAAAAATAGTTATACTAAGTGATGAATTATAAACAATATAAAGATGAATCCGCTTTTGATTGTTGGAATCGTAATTGGCGTTTTTGTACTCTTTGTAATCTTTCTTTATAACTCGCTAATCAGATTAAAAAACAATATTGAAAACTCTCTTTCACAAATAGATGTGCAGCTGAAAAGAAGGAATGATTTAATTCCGAATTTGATTGAGGCTGTTAAAGGATATATGAAACATGAGAGAAGTCTGCTTGAGAATATAACTAAGGCCAGGACAAGTATTTTAAAAGCAAAAACAATTGAGTCTAAGTCTGCTGCATCAAACATGCTTTCTGAAACTTTGAAATCCTTATTTGCTGTTTCTGAGAATTATCCTAAACTAAGGGCTAATGAGAATTTTTTGCAGCTGCAGGAAGAGATAGCTGGAACTGAGAATAAAATAGCATATGCAAGGCAGCATTATAACGACATCGTGATGGAATTCAACACTAAGATAGAAACATTTCCAAATAAGATATTTGCTGATATGTTAAAATTTACAAAAAAACCTTTATTTGAGGCAACTGCTGCAGAGAAAAAGAATATAAAAGTTAAATTCTAGTTCATTGTCATGAGATTAATGTTTGATGAAATTAGGAAGAATAAAATTAAGTCCTGGATTCTGATATTTATCTTCGTTGTTATAATCGCTAATCTCGGAGCTGCAATTGGATTTATCTATGGTAGTTTGGCTTTAGGGATTATCTTTTCAATTGGGATTTCATTACTCTACATTTCTTTTAGTTATTTCTCCGGAGACAAGGCAATATTGAGAACTGCCGGAGCAAAGGAAGTAACAAAGAAAGAATATCCTCATCTATTTCATTTAATTGACGGGCTTTCAGTTTCTGCCGGGCTGCCCAAGCCAAAAGCATACGTGATAGAGGATTCTGCATTAAATGCATTTGCCACTGGAAGAGATCCTGAGCATGCGTCAATAACAGTAACAACCGGATTGCTGAAAAAATTGAATAGACAGGAGTTAGAGGGAGTGGTTGCACACGAGATGTCGCATATAAAAAATTACGATGTTAGGTTCATGATGCTAGTTGTGATGCTTGCTGGTGTGATAACTTTGCTTTCTGATTTCATGCTTCGCAGCTTTTTTTATAGCGGAAAAGGAAGAAATTCTGATTCTAAAAAAGGAAAAGCATTTGGTGTTTTGATTTTAGTTGCGGTAGTGTTTGCTGTCTTAAGCCCGATAATCGGCGAACTAATCAGGCTTTCTGTAAGCAGAAAAAGAGAGTTTCTTGCAGATGCTAACGCTGCAGTATTAACTAGATATCCTCCTGGATTGGCTAACGCTTTGAAGAAGATTGCAAAAGACCCTGATCCTCTTGTTGACAAGGCGAATAAAGCAACTGCCCATCTTTTTATCTCTACTCCATTCAGGAAAAAACATGGGATTTCAAATTTGTTCCTTACTCATCCTCCTATTGAAGAGAGGATAAAACGGCTTGAAGAGATGTAGCATATTCTAGCCATAATTTATAGAAAAGTTTATATAATAGTTCATATACATCACTAATATTATGAAAAAA
>CAYIWL010000033.1:0-9469 GCA_964367085.1 Candidatus Woesearchaeota archaeon | reverse complement strand
CCCTAATGGTTAATGAGAGGAACCCATAGTTAAAAAAGATTTAGGACAGAGCGTCATAAATGAAAACATTTAAATATTTAAACGTAATATACATATTAAACGTAATATACAGGAGGTAAATTAAATGGTAAGCATAACCTTGTCAGTTCCTGAGGAGATGAAGCATGAAATGGATAACTTTCAGGATGTGAACTGGAGTGCAGTAGCGAGAGAAGCAATAAAAGAAAGATTGAAGATGTTAAGGATTTTTAAGGAATTTACAAAGAATAGCACTTTAACTGAAGAAGATGCTTTAAAATTAGGAAGAAAAGTAAATGCAGCAGTAAGGAAAAGACATAAGATCTAAGATGGAACTTATTGTTGATGCAAATATTCTATTTTCAGGATTAATTAGGAATAATATTACTGCTGATCTTTTATTTAACAGGAATTTAACTTTATTTTCTCCAGATTTTGTAATTGAGGAATTTACTAAATACTGGGATTTCTTAGTTGAAAAATCTTCAAAAACAACAGAACAATTTATACAGATTCAGCATATGCTAAAGGGGATCATTAACGTAGTTCCAAAAGAAGAGTATTCTGATTTTATAAAAATTGCTAAGGAAATCTCCCCTGATATTGATGATACAATGTATTTTGCTCTTGCCTTAAAATTAAAATGCGGAATATGGTCAAATGATAAAAAATTAAAAATGCAAAATAAAGTTAAAATTTATTCCACTGAAGAATTATTGAAAGAAGTTAAATGATTTATTTATTTTCTTAGCTATCTTCCATAAAGAAGCTAAATTTTTTCTAATTCTAATTTCGGTTGCAAGAGTTTCTACAAGAACCCGTTGGTGGCTCTTGTTAGCGAAGCGAACTAAACTTTCTCCAAAATCTCTTCATAAACATCTTTAGCAGCATCAGCTCTTACAGAAAATCCAAGGCCTTCAACACCAGCAATTTTCCAGGTATTTATCGCAACTATTTTTTTATTTAAATTTATCAACGGTCCGCCTGAATTTCCAGGATTTATCGGAGCATCTGTCTGCAAATATATGTTCAGTCTATTCGGTCCAGTTCTCTGTTTTGAGCTTACAATGCCTTGAGTGACGCTGAAACTTAATCCAACAGGAGTTCCGATAGCAATCACACTTTCTCCTGTTTTAACATTGTCCATGTTTTCAAATTCTAAAAATGGAAAATTACCGCCTTTAACTTGCAGAACAGCAATATCAACATTAGACTCATACCCAACCAAGTTAGCCCTATAAGCTTTATTATCGACTGTGCCTATCAAGATATCATCCGGACTTTCCTCAACTACATGATAGTTTGTAATTAAATACTCTGGCGAAACAAAAACACCGCTTCCAAAATCGTTTCCAGCTTTAACAATTACAACAGAATCAATCACGTCTTCAATTATTGAAGAAAAATCTTTGCTTGCTTGAATCTGTACATTCTCCAATTCTTCAAGGCCTTCTGATAATTCTTCAATAGCTTTTTTACTCTCTTCATTTTCTTTCAGCAGGGTATCGATATTCCCTCCGAGGCTTTTAATTGCATTCACACTTTCCTTCCTCAAGTCTGTTATCTCTTTTTCGCGTGCATCGTTTTCAGAGTCAACTTTCCTATCTAATGCAAACAAAGAGTCGTCGATGAATCTAATCTCTTTATCGAAGTCTTTTTTAAAATCGTAAAACAAATAGCTCTGTACAGTAAATGCACTTACGACTATCAAAAATAAAATGCCAAAAAGGTATTTTTTAGATTTAGTATCCATCTCAACTCCATCACAAAAACAACTTTAAAAAGTTAATCTAAAATAAATTTAAACAAATTTCGCAGGATCATCAACGCATTGCCACTCAACACTTCCATCCAATTTATTTATAGGAGAACAAAGCTCGTCTTCATCACAAGGCAATGGGCAAGTTTCTTCCTCAAGCTCCTTTGCATCTTCAAACACTTTTAATTTTGCTTCAAGCTCATCTATCTTTTTTGAAAGCGTATCTTTTTCCAATACAAGCCTCTCATTCTCATTTCTAAGAGAAGTAACTTCATTAGCTAAATCCTCATTTCCAGAGCCAACATCAGCAACTGCTCTTCCAGTAACTCCAGTTATATTCCTATCCTGAAAACTCATTATTATATTTATCAACACAAGAAGACCAAGTACCGCTAAAACAATTACTAGTGCATTATTATTTTTTGACGGTTTTTTATCTGCCATACATCTAGGATGCAATCTCATCTTTATAAATCTATCTTTGAAAAGCTTATTTTGAAGTCGCTGCGCTATCACACTTTTCTTTCAGAAAGAAAACTATGGACAAAAGAAACAGTTTAGGCTTTGCTTTATATTAAAAGAGGATTATTTTTCAAAAAAAGTTGTAAATTCAACCGACAATATTTGCCATCAGTTCTTTAACTTTTTTTAGATCAATGCGCTCTTGATATTGTTTTATATTACGTTCTTTATCTTTAGTAAAATTCTTCCCGGTTTTTAAAGAAGTGCTTACTATAATTCCATCTGCAAATTTTATAATCTTGATTACATTCTTTGATGTTACTCCACTTCCTACAAGTATTGGAAACTTCACAACTGCTTCTCTCACTTCTCTTAATACTCCAATTCCTGGGGCATCACCTGTCCAATTTCCCGTAATAATCAAAGCATCAGATCCAGCTTTAATAGCAAGTCTCGCAGATGAAGTGATTGAAGTTTTTTCCAGTAATTCAGCATGCTTTACATGTATATCTGTAAAAATTGCAATCTGTTCCGCATTAATATTTTTACGATATGAGATTACATCTTCAGCATCCCCATAGATATCTCCAAAATCTGTTTTGACATTATCGATAAACACGGGTACTCTTACAAATTGAGCTTCAATTATTTTTGCTATGGATAACGCCGATTTATAATCATTAAATAGAACACTTACTCCGATAGGAAGTTTTGTATTTTTTTTAAGTTCATTTCCTAAATAAGTCATGATGGCTACTGTTTCGGGGTTGACATTAATCTTATGAGGGACATCGTAATTATTCTCGATTAATATCCCACTAACTCCGCCTTTTTCAAAGGCTTTTAAATCTAGCAAAGCTTTATTCAAGACCTCTTCTTTTTTGGTAAATCCCGGATAACCAATTAACGGGGAAAAATGTAGAGCACCAATAACTGGGTTTTTTGTTCTAAATATTCTTTCAAGTAGGTTATGCATCTTGAATGCCTCCTGTAAACTGGATATATCCCTCAAGGTTTCTTATTGCCGCTGCACTTTTAAGTACGCCTTTAGCTCTTTCAAAACCCCCTTCTAAGGAAATATCTCTAGCAAGATATTCCAACACTGCCGTGTTTGCTAGAATCAAATCCATAGCAGCTCCTTCAACTTTACCTTCTAGGATTTCTTTACTAAATTTTGCTTTTCCTAATTTTCCCTTCGGTGGTTCAAAGTAAGGTTGTGTTCCGATACCAAAGTCTTTTGCATACAAATCATAAACCTCAATTCTTCCTCTTCTTAACTCCGCAACTTTCGTCCCACCTTCAAAAATCGAAACTTCATCAATACCTCCGTTTCTATTTTCGTCTACGAATCCCCTAACAAATAATCCATGTTCTAAATAAGTAATGCCTTTCTCATTTAGTATTTGATAGGCCTCAGCAACTACTCTTGGTTCAATAAGGTGGTTTACTCCAAGGACTCTTCTTTTCATTAATTTTGGATGCAGTGGATTAGTAATGGGCCCCATAATATCATTCATATGTGCTAGGTGTGCTGATTTATGCGTTTGCACATGAATGGATTTATATCTTGTATCCAATGCGTCAGTATATCCAAAGCTAAATTTTGTTAAAGCTTCTTCAACAATCTCTTTATCGGGAAATAGATTTACCCCGCAAAATTCTAAAAAGTCACTACTTCCAGTTGAGTCTGTATTCCCCGGGGAACCGTGTTTACATAAAGGGATTCCATCTGCCGCAGCAATTAGAGCTGAAATCGTACTCACATTTGGTGTTCTGTATAGGTCTCCACCCATCCCACAATTATCCATAGAATAATCTAGATCTGTTTCCAAAAAACTAAATTGAGACATACTGATATCATAATCAAAGATGGCTGCACAGATTCCTGCAATTTGATCTGGTGATCTAATTCCAAGGTAGGTTTCCCGATTATGCAGTGCGCACAACGTAGCTATACTCTGTCTCTCGGCCAATTCCCTCTCTACTTCAAATAAGCCTTTCAAGTATTCCTTATGTGGATATAACGTAAAAACTCCGAGGATATATGCCGTTCTAAAATCAAGTGGTTTATTCTGATGTGCATTGTTTTTTAATATATGATTCACACTAAATCCTCTAGCTAAGTCTCGTATTTCGTCGGGAGAGTACAAAGGTTTATAGCCAAAGACACCTCCCACTATCTAGTTCTTTTCCATTCGTTTTGTTTGTTTTCATTTTTATTTCCTCCATTTAATTTTTTATTTTTACATTACCAGAACCAAAAGAAAGAAAAGAAATTCTCATTAAAATTAATTGAATCCAATGGGTTTGAGTTTGATATAGAAACATCTAAGAAAAATTTATTACAAATGCCAAAGATAATCACTTTTTGAAGTCATAAGATCATTGTTAGTTTTGGGACTTTATAAAACTGTTGGTTTTGGGTCGGTTTAGCTAGTTTTTTTTATCTATCGACGATAATTGTTGTCGATTAAAATCTTTTTCACTTTTCTAAAGTTGGCTTTTAACTAAACGGTTACGGTTTTAGGGGTTTCTCAACTCTCGTTGTCTAAATCCCATTCATCTAAAGAGTTGATATAACTTAGAAAGAGGTAGGACAGAACCGATCTTAGGTATTAAAATTGCTAAGTAATATTTTTATTTATTCATCAATCTCTCAAGCATAGCACCAAAAGCAGGTCTTGTGATAAATACTCCTATCGAAACTCCTACAATTGTAGCAATTGCAAATCCTCTCAACAAACCAGCGACTGCCCATATTAAAGGCAGCATCGCAGCAAGTGTAGCAGCATAAGCAACCATAATTATGAAGAATGCTCTTTTTAATTTTTCTTTCCAGCTAAATATCTGTTCTTTCCCTCTTAATATCTCGTCGGCAATTACTATCTGATCGTCAACACCTGTACCGACAGATGCAATTATACCGGCAATTGCAGCAAGATCTAAATTCCATTTAAACAATCCGGCAAATCCCATTATTATAAATATCTCACTCAGTAAAGTTATCATCATAGGAAAAATTACTTTTAATTTCCTATAGCGAATAAAGACTACAATCAAAACAGCAACCACTGCAACCGCCCCAGCAAGAATAGCATTTTTCAAGAATTCTTCTCCGAATATCGGGCTGATGCTGTCTATCTTAACAACTTCAAGCTGGAATGGCAAGCTTCCTGTTATCAGAACCGTTTGCAATTTCTCCATATTCAGCAATGCATCATTTAATGCAGTCTCTTCGCTCTCACCAAAGCCGCTTCCGGAAATTAATATGTCAGTAGTCTCACTTCCTTTTAAGCTGGAAGATATTTGCAGAGTGTCGATCAATTCATTATCTAAATGCAGGTCAAGAGGTTTGCTCAAATATCCCTCGCTGCCGATTCCAATCCCCCCAACAACTTCAAGGTTTTTGGTTATATCCGCATGTCTTTTTGCAGCATCCGTGCTTAATTTTATGCTAAACTCAAATCTGCATCCATATCTTCCTGCATCAACAGAATTGCAGCTTCTAACTCCTGAGCAAGTCCCGTCATCTTTGCAGACAAATGGGACATCCTTTCCACCAGTGAAAACAATTTCATTTCCAATCTTGGCTTCGAATTTTCCTTGGGTAGCGATAAATCCTTCAATCTCTTCCTTAGAAATCCCGGCAATCTCAACTAAAATTAATTTATCTCCCTCGATGTCAGCAGATCTAATCCTCTTATCAGCAAGCCCGTAAATATCAAGCCTGTCTGAAATAACGTCGATTAAATTGCTAATATCCTGATCGGTTGCTTTGTTTTCTCCAACGGGTTTTAACAGCACTCTAGTTCCGCCTTCTAAATCAAGCCCTTTTCGAATATTGCTTCTGCTAACTTTTTTAACATTAATTTCAAGTTCTTTATTAATCTGGAAGACATGCTCTTTATTTTCAGTTTTAATCTTGATTGTCTTCACAGGCAGCAAGTTATATCTAATTTTTTCCCAATCCTCTTCGCTGCTTATCTTTACATTGTTTATCTCTTTCAAAACTTCCCCGTCTTTAATATTCGGAATCTTGGAGTTTTTAACAGTAAGATTTTCAATTTCAAATAGCAAATTATCTTGGGCAAGATAGCTTGCATTGCTTTTATCTGTGACAATGTTTATTCTAACAGGATTAACAGAGCTGGATTCTTTCAATAGTTCAATGAAGTGCTCAGGATTTTCAATTTCAACATTGTTAATGCTTTTGATCACATCCCCAATATTCAATCCTTGATTTTTACTTACATCATCCAGGCTTCTGATCTCAACACCGCTAACATCTAACCTAGGAGCTATTGCTATCAAAGACAATACCAGCATCAATATCAATAGGTTTATCCTAACCCCAAAACTTTTCATTTTCTCCCTTCTTCTTGCAGTACCAGATTAATATTCCTGCATTCATGAAATAAGTTGAAACAATATCAACAAACAAGGCAATTACTATTATCAAAAACATCTGCTCCAAAACAAAACTAGTTGTTATAACGTATGCAATGCTCAATGCAGCTATTGTAGCAAAAGTCATTGTCAATCCCGTCTTGGCAGAGTCCACTACCCTATCATAAATCCCGCCTTCTTTTCTCTTCAGCATTTTAGTTGTAAGAAGGATATCAGTATCGACGCTATAACCGATGACAAGCAAAAACGCAGCAATACCGGCAGCATTTATTTTTATCCCAAAAAGCTCAATGATGGCTAGAGGAAACACGATGTCAAGGAAAGCACTCAAGAGAACAGCAGCGCTTGGAATGAAGCTCCTAAAAGCAACGAAGATAACAATCGCCATCAGCACAAAGGAAATAATCACAGCCTTCAATAAGCTTTGATAAAAACTCTCTCCCAAACTGCTGCTCACTACTTCAATGCTGAAATTTTCTTTATTCAGAGAAAACCCGGTTGCTTCTTCAATGTTGTTTTTTAGTTCTCCAGAAACATTATCGCCAATTTCTATTACAACACCTATATCCTTGTTACTGGCAACATCCCCTAATTTTCTAACAAAAACATCAGTATCCAATCTATCTTCAAGAAAGATCTCAAGTTTCTCAGCATCAATACCCCCTTCATAAACCGTAGCACTAACTCCTCCCTTCAAGCTAACGTCTCTTTCAAATAACTCTCCGGTTCTGTAATAAAATGAGCCGACAACTATGAGGCTGAACAGCAACATTATAACTGGCACTAGGAAAAGTTTCTTATAATGCCTTTCAAAAAGCGATTCCCATTTCATGATAAACACTAAAAAATCTATCGAAAATATATTTAAATAACTATCCTTTGTTTATTAATCATGCAAATTGAAATTCTTCGACTCTCTCACAGAATAAGAAGGGATCCGAGATTGTCAACGCATGTTGCTTTAACAGCTCGTGCATTTCTGGCAAATAAGCTCTTTTACTCAGGAGACAAGGATTCTAAATTGGAAGAGACAGTAAATAAATTAATAACTCAATTCGGAGGAGATTTTAAGATTGAGTACATTAAAGATTCAATAAAGTTAATCAAAGAAAAGAAAAATGAAAATTATTTAATTGTGCACCTGACTGCTTACGGCTTGACTCTCAATTCAGCATTAGCAAAAATAAAAGGCAGTAAAAAATTTTTAATCATCATTGGTGGAGAGAAGGTCCAGCCAGAAATATTTCAAATCTCCGACTACAATATTTCAATCACAAACCAGCCAATTTCAGAAGTTTCAGCATTAGCAGTTTTCCTGCATGAATTAAACAATGGAAAAGAAATAACTTCAAAATTTAAAAATTCAAAAACAGAAATCATTCCTTCAGAAAGAGGAAAAAAGTTTAAAAAATTAATATTCTAATCTACCATCTTTCTATTTGCAAACCATCTATGCTTTCAAAATGTTTTGTATTTCTGGTTATTAAAATAAGATTATGCGCAAGAGCAAGAGAAGCGATAAAGAGGTCATTTTGTGCAATCATCTTTCCAGTTTTTTCATGAAATGCGGATAATGGCCCAGAGATAAATGTTGCTTGTTTATCAAAACTCAGTACATCAATGGCCTGTAATAGGATACCAACTTTTTCCATATTCTTTTCAGGGTTTTGGGAAAGATAAGCGCCCTTAACCAATTCGTGAAGATTAACAGCAGATGTATAAATATTTTCATCTCTCCGAAGCAAAGTTTGGATTTTGTGTATTGCTTGAATATTATTTCTCAAGTGCCCTATTAAAATGTCAGTATCTAAAAAATACATCAAAACACGACCTTTCGTTCTTTTGTCAAATGTCTTTCTTCAAGAATTTTCTTAAAAATTTTATCCATCTCTGGAGCATCTTTCCATGCACCAGCAAGGCTTAATAGCTTTTTTTTCTTAGCCTCTCTAGATAATTCTCGAATAACTTCTGAGAAGCTTTCATTTTTTGATTTCAGCGCCGAAAGATCAGCATACACATCGTCTGAAATAGAGATTACTTTTGTCATGATCTTATTTACATGCATGCATATATAAACGTTACGGATATTAAAAGATGTAGATGGAAAAGATTATGTTTTAGGAACGGGTTTTGTTGTAGATAAAAATGGCTACATTATAACAGCGATGCATAATTTTGATACTCCAAGCGATCTATATAAAATCCCAAGTAACATTCTAATAAATGATTTTGGCTATGTCGAATTATTTACAGACTTAGGAAAAAAAATTAAGAAACTTTAAGAAGCTAGTTTTGCTGTTTCAATTACTCTTTTTGCATCGCCAGAAAACACTTTGCTCGCTCTTAATATTTCAATAGCAATTATCTTTCCACTTTTAGAGATATCTATGATTATGCTATTTGGCAGTTCGACACTTTTCCAGTATTCTTCATCCTTTAATTGGATATTCAATATATCTTCTTCTTTATCATACCAGCTTTTCATCTTAATCTAACCAATAGGACGTGATTATTTTTAAGTCTTTGCCTTTCATTTTATAAACAACCTTTAAGATTCTTCCAGAAGGGGGAATTCATGAGATTGCGTTAAAAGCAGTCGAGTCGTCTTTATCTCTAAGAATGTTTGAATTTTGAATGCTAAACTCAATCATATAATCTTTGATGTCTGGTCTGTATTTTCTTTTACGTCTCCAGTGTGTAGAATCTATTAGCATATATTAAATAAGGATCAGTTGTTATTATAACTTTTGTTTGAAACCAATTTAAAAAAGCTTAGTCCTAAATCTCCTTAAAGCACCCAAATAAATTATGGGCGAGCAATCG
>CAYIWL010000032.1:0-9592 GCA_964367085.1 Candidatus Woesearchaeota archaeon | reverse complement strand
TTGATTCCTTAAAACCAGGAGATAATGGTTTTTTGTTTAAGGAAGAATTGAAAGAAGAGTTGAGAAGGAAAGTAGAAACTGAACAAGAATTCTTTGAAATGAAAGAGCGTGCAAAAAGGGAATTAGAAATGAATAAGATCACTTCAGAGCAAAGAGAAGCTTATAAGATGGGTATAAGCGAACTGCTTTATAGGGGGGTATATCCTGTTAGCTATTCTCCAGGAAAAAAACTAAAGGAATTTATTCCTAACCTTATTAATGAAAGAAGGCGTGGCACAGATGGGCTTGAGGATGCTTGGAGATTTTATTTAGGATTGCCACAAGAGCATAATACTTTTGGGATATCTGATTACAGACCAAGTCAAAGTACCGAAATTAAATATTATTACAAAATAAACCGATTTATTCCTGGATTAAAAAATGGGATAGATAGTCAAAAAGAACGAAATATCTATATTCAGAGTATGAAAGAAATTATTGATGATGATCAGAAGCTTCGAGACAGAGTTGTAAAGGAGTTGATAGAATCTAATATTGACATTCAAAAGTATCTCGATTTTGTTGAAAATCGAATTGCAAATATCAAAAAAACGATTTCTAATTATGAGCCAACAACGTATCTTCAAGACATCATCGCAGATATAAAAGATGCAGGGGGGAGTCTTATCTATGAACCTGCTGGACCACTTACAGTGGGTGAAGAAGAGGTAGATACTGCTATCATGTGGAATTATAAACTTTCAGTAGGACTGGATGAGAGAGGATATTATATCTCTTATTATGATATTTGGGACTTGAGCGAAATACCAATAGAAGGAGAAGAAAGTTTCATAGGAAATCCGTTTGAGATATACGATAGAATTTATTATGATCATGAAACGTTTGAAATCATCAGTGAATAGTTGATTTAGTATGAACATATGTGAAATCCAGCAAGATTCCATATAAGAATTAGTAACTCATAGCAGTTTTCTAATCAATTTTTCCACTTGTTTTGGGTCTGCCTTTCCTTTTGATAATCTCATTACCTGGCCGATTAAATAATTCATTGCTTCCTGCTTTCCAGATTTGAAATCCTCGACAACAGTTTTATTATTTTTGATCGTCTCTCTGCAAAATCCTTCTAATTCATCTTCAGAGGTGATCATCTCTAATTTTTGCTTTTCAACATGTTCTTTTGGCGAGAAAGGTTTTTCTATTAATTTTATCAATAGCTCTTTTGCAGTTGCATCGTTAATCTTGTTCCCTTTTACTAAGGTTAATAGCTCTATTATGTGCTTGGCATCTATTTTTACTTCATTTAATTCCTTCTTGTTGTAATGCAAAACTTTCATCAAATCACGCCTTAGCCATCTAGCTGCTAATATTGGGTCTATCTCCTCTGCTACTTGTTCAAATAACTCTGCTAGATTTTTTTCTGCTGCCAGTGTTTCAGCGTCTTCTGCTTCGAGATTGTACTGTTTTTTGAATCTTGAAATTTTTTCTAAACTTAATTCCGGGATCTGTTTTTTTATCTCTTCTTGCAGCTTGTTTGTGATTTCTATTTTTGGGAGATCACTATCGAAGATATAACCATAATCTGCTTCTTCTTCTTTTGTTCTTTGTAGCATAGTAATTCCTTTTTCTGAATCCCAGCCGTGGGTTTCTTGCTGCTTTGCGGGTTCTTTTTCCTGACGAGTTGCCTCATACTCTAAAGCCCGCTCGATTTCTTTTAATCCTGTGATGTTTTTAATTTCGACTTTCTCTCCCGAAGTTGAGATATTTGCATCCGCTTTCATTGTTGCTTCTGACTTTCTTGTGTAGATGTTTAAGTATTCTAGAATTGTGATCAGTTTTCTTAAAAATAAACGAGCTTCATTCGGAGACTTAAAATCTGGATCCGTCACTACTTCTATTAACGGAATTCCAGATCTGTTGTAGTCGATTAAACAAATGCCATTTTTATGAATTAGCGCTCCTGGATCTTCTTCTAAATGTATTCTGCGAATTCTTATCCCCTCTAACTTTCCACCTATGCCAATTGGAATCTCGTACTGGGAAATCTGATAATTTTTTGCCAAATCCGGATAGAAATAATTCTTTCTTGAGAAAAACGTCTCTGTTGAGACCTTACAGCCTAATGCGATGGCTGCTTTTATTGCCTGATTCAATGCTTCTTTATTCAGAACCGGTTTTGATCCTGGCATGCCTGTGCAGACTTCACAAACTCTTGTGTTTGGATTTTCATCACCCGAAGTAGGGCAGCTGCAAAATATTTTTGAATTTGTATTCGATTGGATGTGAATTTCAAGACCTATTTTCAATTTCTTCACCTAGTGTTCTTAATTTTTCTTCTTCAAGATGGTTGGCTGTTAGCATAATCCCCACTGGGAGCTTGCTTTTGAAACCGGCATTTAAAGATAAATGAGGCAATCCTGCGAGATTTGGGCCAACTGTTAAAGTATCCATCATGTAATTTTCTAATGGCGTTAATTTTTCTATTTCTGAAAATTTGGGAGCTACTATCGGCATCGTCGGAGAGATTAAAACATCATATTTCTTGAAAGCTCTTTTATATTCGTTGATGATTAATGTCCTCACTTTTAGTGCTTTAAGATAATAGGCATCTCTGAATCCTGACATTCTCGCGAAAGTTCCTAGGATAATTCTGCGTTTTGCTTCTTTTGAGAAAAATTGGCTTCTCACTTCTGTAAAAAATTCGTTATAGCTCCCTTTCAACGGCAATGTCTGACCATATCTTAACCCGCAGTATTTTGCAAGATTTGTCGAAGCCTCAGACATGGCGATTAGGTAATAAGCCGGGATAGAATATCTTTTTATTGAAGGGAGAGAGATTAAGTCATAATTCTTTAATCTGCTTAGGACTACGTCTTTTATTTCCTTATCGACGTCTAATGATTCTTTTATCACCGCTATTTTTTTTACTTTTTTTACTTTTGACATCTTTTGAGTAAGTGATGTCGAGTCTTTTTCATCGTAACCAGATATATGATACAAGCCTAGGAATGAATCTGAGACTGTTTTTGCAATAGCTCCTATTTTGTCGAGCGAATTTGCATAATCGATTAAGCCATATCTTGAAACTAGTCCGTATGTTGGAGTTAATCCTACAACACCACAGAAAGAAGCTGGGTTTGCTATGCTGCCTCCTGTCGATTCACCCAATGCAATATGTGGTTGAGTTGTAAATGCTGTAAAACCTGCTGCCCCTCCAGAACTTCCGCCGCATGACCTTGTTAAATCATAGGGGTTTTTAGGGATTTTTTTTGTGTTTACTGAGAATCCTCCAAATCCAAATTCATCTTGGGATGTTTTTCCGATTATTATTGCCCCTTCTTTTTCCAATTTATTGATGACAGTTGCTGAGAACGGTGGCCTGTACTCTTTGAGTATCTCCGAGCCTGCTGAGGATTCTATGTCTTTTACGCAAATGCAGTCTTTAACTGAAATAGGTAAGCCAGCTAATCTTCCTTGAGGCTCTTTTTCTATCCTCTCTGCCTGATCTAAAGCATATGATTTTGAGATTACGGTAAAATAATTAGGAGAGATTTTTGCTTCCTGCAGAATCTTTTCAATGGTTTTTACTACTGAAACTTCTCTTGACTTTACCTTTTCCAGATAGTCTTTAATATTCATTTTAATAACTCACAGGAGATTCTCTTAATAGATATGAATCCGTAGCCCCATAAAACTGGCAGCCAGATTGGCATGTTAACTAATGTTTGTGATGTGAATGTTTCTACTTTTGTTGATATAAAAAAAAACTCGATTAAGAACATAAAAATTATCCCTGCAACCAGCAATTTGTATTCCTTTTTTTCATAACGTATTTTTAGAAAAACTCCTATTAGGATTATATAAGTGAAGAACAAATAATAATCATTTTTAATTAATGGGACTAATCCAATCATTATAAATACCGGAATTATATTCAACGCTATTTTTTTGGTATTGGGCTTCATTTTTTATATTTATTAATTAAAATGATTGAGATTATAACTATTACTGTTGTAGAAATTACTGAATATGCTGACCAATAATGCCAGAATGAAAGTGGTGCTAGTGAAAAACCAAATAAATCAGCTAGATAAAACGGAGCTTGAGAGATTTGATCTGCTATTAATCCTAGAATGAACGCTAAAAAATATTCTGAGTATTTTCTATGTCTTATCAAGAAATAAATTATAAGAAGTGCAACCCCCACATAGATGTGGTGGAATTTGTCTGTATATAATGTGCTCGTTCTCGGAATCTGAAATGTGATAAATCTTATTATCAGAATCGTTGCCAAGAATGTTGAAATAAATTTTTGTTTTTGGTTTATATTTTGTACCATTTTTTTATAATATGATATCCTATAATTGTTCCTGTTATTTGCAAGGTCATGTCTATAAAACCATCTTTATATGTATCTAATAGCCAATTTGGGGTTATCACTGCAAAGATTTTATCTTGAATGATTTCGGCTACTTCCCATAGGAATGCAATGATTAAATTTGACATGAAAATAAATTTGAACGATTTATTGTAAACGAGTATTAGTGCAGAAGTTAATGCTATCCCGATCCAAAAGTGTCCAAAATATCCGAAACCAGGAATTATTCTATAAAGGTCAAATATTCTTGCGAAAATATCTGCTAATAACACCGGCAAGGCGACTAGTATTGCATGCTTCCACTCTTTGCTGTTGTTTATAATCAATGCTTCAGCTAACAATAATGCAAGAATAAGGACTTCTGTTGCTATCACAACGTTGTTAGACCTGACTATTATATTGTATAGCTCTAGAGTTGGTGCTACTAATCCGACTACTACTCCAGTTGTGATTATCCACGTCGTTAATTTTCTTAACCCAAGATTTTTTAGTACCATCTAGATCGTCTTTGGCCCTTTAAAATAACCGTCTTGCTTGTGTTTTGTATTTTGCAATACTTCCTGCTGTGTTAAACTCTTTTTAGAAATGTCTTCTCTTGTGATATTTTTTATTTCTACTGGATGGAATGTCGGCTGCAACTTTTCTGTTTGAGCTTTTTCTATTTCTGAGAAGTATTCTAAAATCTCTTTTAATTGCGGTAATAATTCTTTGATTTCTGATTCTGTTAATTCCAATCTTGCATTTTTTGCTACCCTCTCTACTAACTGTTTATCTATTTTCATTTCTTATTTTTTGCTATGTCAATTTTAATATGCAAATCTGCCAATTGTTGCGGAGTTGTTTCTGCTGGTGATCCATCCATTGGATTCTGAGCTGCCTTGTTTTTTGGGAATGCGATTACTTCTCTGATGTCTGTGATTCCCAATAGTGTTGCAACTATCCTGTCGAATCCCAGGCCCATTCCTCCATGTTGGCCAGTGCCATAATGATATGCATTTAATAAGAATCCAAATTTTTGCTCTGCTTCTTTTTCTTCTATCCCAATTACTTTTAGCATTCTTTGCTGCAGTTGAGGATCTGAAATCCTTATTGACCCTGATCCTATCTCTGTCCCGTTAACTACCAAATCAAATAAGTTTCCATATACCTTTGAGGGATCTTTTTCTATGTACTTTTCTGTATCCTTCGTTGGGCGGGAGAAAATATGATGCATTGCATCCCATTTATTTTCATCTTCGTTCCATTCAAGCAGAGGGAAGCGGGTTATCCAGCAAAATTTTAATTCATTTTTGCTCTTATCAATTAGTTCTAACCTTTTTGCCAGCTCAATCCTTAATCCTGAAAGAATTTCGTTAACTTTCTTTTTCTTGTCTGCTATAAAGAATATAGTTGAATCTTTCTTTAACTCTAACTTGTTAATCAGTTCTTTCTGTAATTTTTCTGGGAAATATTTTGCTATTGACGATTCTAAAACTTTCCCGTCAAACTTCATATAAGCCAGACCTTTTGCTCCTAACTCTTTTTGCGAGAAGTCTATTAAAGCATCTATCTCTTTTCTTCCAACGGATTTTTCTGCAACCAAAACTTTGATTATATCTGCTTTCTTGAATATCTCAAAGTCAGATTTCTTTGCTATGTCGGTTATCGTCGTCAACTCTAGTTTGTATCTTAAATCTGGCTTCTCATTTCCATACTTTTCCATTGAGTTGTCATAAGTTAGTACAGGGAATTTTTCCTTCATTTCTTTTCCAAGGACTTTTTTAACAATATGTTTCATTAATGATTCTACCGTGTTTATTATATCCTGTTCATCGACAAAGCACATCTCAAAATCTAGCTGGGAATGCTCTGGCTGCCTGTCTTGTCTCAAGTCTTCGTCCCTTAAACAAATCGCCGGCAGTTGAAAATACCTGTCAATGCCTGCTATCATAAGCATCTGCTTGTACAGCTGCGGTGATTGCGGAAGTGCGTAAAACTTTCCAGGATTAACGCGAGATGGCACTAAATAATCGCGAGCTCCTTCAGGTGTTGGCTTTACAAACAATGGCGTTTGTATCTCCAAAAAATATTCTCGCTCCATAAACTCTCGAGCCGCTTGCATTACTTTCTGCCTGAATTCTAAATTACGCTGCATTATCGGCCTGCGCAAATCCAAAAAGCGATATTTCAGTCTTAATTCCTCATTTGGAATAATTCTGTCGTCGATTTCAAACGGAGGAGTTCTTGCCCTAGCTAGGATATTTAATTTTGAAGCAAACACTTCTACTTCACCCGTTGATAAATTTTGATTGGTCATGCCTTTTTTTCTTTCTTTCACTTTTCCTGTTATCTGAATGCAGAATTCTCTCTTCAAAGAGTCAGCTAGTTTGTGAGTTTCTTTATCAAATTCAGGATCAAAGACGATTTGCGTGAAACCGTATCTATCTCTTAAATCGATAAAAATTATCCCTCCATGATCTCGGCGAGAATTAACAAATCCGCACAGAATTGCTTCTTCTCCAACATCACTCTTTCTGAGCTCGCTACAAGTATGAGTGCGCATAGAGGTCTTTAACATTCTTGTTGTGAAGAGGGCATGTCTTTTAAATGTTTTCTCCTTTGAATTTCATATGCTTGAAGCTAATAATCGGAAGTTTAATTTTCCTCTATTCATGCCAGTTGCCACTAAATTAAGTGCTAAACTGATTAGTCTGCGCGAAATTGAGGAGATTGGATTTTCGACTGTAATATGCAATTCTTTTTTACTGTATCTTGATCCTGGCTTGGAGCTTATTAAAAATGCTGGTGGAATAAGACAGTTTACAAAAACTAACTTGAATTTTTTTTCTGACTCTGGTGGATTTCAGATGATTTCGGATGAATTCTTGGTTGAAATCAGTGAAAGAGGATTGAAATTGAGAAGTCCGTATGATAAAAAAATACATTTGATAACGCCCGAAAAAAGCATGGAAATTCAAAGTGAGCTCGGGGCGGATGTTGTTATGTGCTTGGATTATATGCCAAGATATGGAGATAAGAAAAAAGACATTCAGAGGAGCGTTGAACTTACTTATCAATGGGCTAAGAGATGCAAAGAAAGATATGACGGAAGCGGGAAATTATTTGGCATTATTCAGGGAGGAGTTTATAAAGATTTGAGAAAAAAAAGTGCTGAATTGATAACCAGCTTGGACTTTGACGGGTATGCGATTGGTGGATTGGGCATCGGGGAAAATAAAAAAGAGATGTTTGATGCTGTCGAGAGCATTCTTGATCTGTTCCCTAAAAATAAACCTAAATACTTAATGGGGATAGGTAGCCCTGATGATGTTAAAAACGCTATTAAATTAGGGGTTGATATTTTTGATTCTGCTTATCCTACACGGGTTGGGAGGCATTGCCTTGTTTTTACTAAAAATGGAAACTTAGAGCTTGATAAAAAAATATTTAGAACAGATTTTAATAAAATCGAAGAGGAATGCGGATGTGAAACCTGTAAAAGTTTTTCTAGAGCGTATTTGCATCATCTTATAAAAATAAAGGAACCTCTTGCCAAGAGATTGATGAGCATGCATAATCTGTTTTTCATGAAAAAATTAATTGAATAGTTTTTTAAATAACCTGAGTATTTCTTGATTATGCTGAATCCTGCTAAAATAATTTTACAAACATGTTTAAATGTAAAACATGGCGAGAAGGTTTTGATAATCGCAGATAAAAATACTGAAAATCTTGCGCATAAAATTTTGCATGAAGCGGTAAAGATAACTCATTCTTCTTTGAAAATTATTCCTGTTGGAAAACATAATGGTGACGAGCCTCCTGCTGAGATTGCTAAAGAGATGCTGCATTATGATGTGATAATTGCCCCTACCACGACTAGCTTGACGCATACCAAGGCTATACGAAATGCAAAAAATAATGCAAGAGTTGCTACCCTGCCGGGGATTACTGAGAGAGTGATGAATGGAAGTTTACTTGCTGACTATAATCGAATTGAGAAGTTTACTAAGAAAATTCTTAAAAAATTAAACGGTTCTGTAAATGTTAATGTTGTTACCACGAAAGGGAGTAATTTTTCATTTTCTGTCGACGGCAGAAAGTGGTTTCCTGATACCGGAATCCTTAGTAAGAAAGGGACTTGTACAAATCTTCCCGCTGGTGAGGTTTTCGTATCTCCGTTAGAAGGCAGTTTTAATGGAAAGATTGTGCTTGATTTGTTTAAGCATGAAGGCGAGACATATGCTGCTAATGGAAGCGTTATCGAAGTGAGAAAAGGAAAAGTCGTTAGTTGTTCTGATAAGAATAGCAGGGTAAATTCTTATTTTAAAACTATTAAAAATGCTGATAATATTGCTGAATTTGGAATCGGTACTAATTACAAAGCTAAGATAATCGGGAATATTCTCCAAGATGAAAAAGTTTTAGGAACATGCCATGTTGCGTTTGGGAATAATTCCAACATCGACGGAAAAGTTTATAGTAAACTGCATTTAGACACGGTGTTGCAGAAACCAACTATTGTTGTTGACGATTCTGTGCTGATGAAGTATGGGAAATTCTTGCTCTAGTCCTTTGCCTTTTTTGCATATGAAGAACAAGGTCTTCCACTTTCTGAAGATTATATTTTACATTGTCGAATTTTTTCCTTAATTCATTATCCCTTATGTCCAGCAATAAAAGTTGCTCGTAGATTTTGTCAACTAATTCTTTTACTCTGTGTACTTCTTTTGTATCCCCGTTTATTGCGAGATAATTTGCTTTTCTCATTAATTCTCCTGTCAAATCGCACAAGCCTGAAAGGTAATCCGGAGCAGAAACATACAACTCGCCTTGCGTAGAAACTTTATTATGATAAATAAATTCATATAAACAAATTGCCTCCACATATTCCTGCATTGCAACTTTATAGGTAGCAGAAAATTGGAGTTCTCCTCTTGTCCTAAGTTTTTGTATTTTTTCATTTAACTCCTTTGCCAAATCATTTACAGTTTTATCGTCTCTATGTACGGCATAAATAACCCTTTTAGAAAACCTGATTGCTTCATGGCATTTTTGGAGCATTTCATCTCTTCTCTTATCGAAGAGCTGCATCTCTTTGTTAATATGCCTTAGGTCTAATCTTACCATGATTTGATAATGATGGCAGGTTAGTTTATATAAGTTTTGTTTCAAAAGTTATTTGTGTTATCCCGAAATTATTTCATAAGGCTGATTTAATTAGCTTTATGAAACTAA
>CAYIWL010000031.1:0-9914 GCA_964367085.1 Candidatus Woesearchaeota archaeon | reverse complement strand
CGATTGCTCGCCCATAATTTATTTGGGTGCTTTAAGGAGATTTAGGACTAAGCTAGAGCAACCACAAATTTTATAAGCTGTTTATTTTGCTTTTGAATTATGAAAAGCCAATTTAGATCCAGGAGAAAAGCCAGTGGTGGAAGATATAAAGCGATAAGAAAGAAAAAACTTAGAGAAACCGGAAGAGATCCTATGTATACTCTTATCGGGAAGAAAAAAGTTAATTTCTATAAAAAAACTGGTGGCGGAATCAAAAGAAGCTTGGTTAGGACTGAGGAAGCAAGTGTCTTTGATGGAAGCAAGCACAAGAAAGTCAAAATTCTGAGCGTTGTCGACAATAAAGCAAACAGGCATTTCATCAGGAGAAACATAATTACTAAAGGGGCAGTGATAAAAACTGAGATCGGGAATGCAGTTGTTGTTAATAGGCCAGGGCAAGAAGGATTTATCAGTGCTGTGCTTGTGAAGTGAGTTAATTGAACTGATTTTATTTTAATTAGGTTGTTATCTTTATGTAGTGAATAGGAATAGCAATGTTTATATACTACTTTTTCTCTTCGTTTATAAAGTTTGTTATAGTCAAATTATAGTTAATCGGGGGTTGTAAATGGCTATTAGCTATGTTAAAAAATGTCCAGAGTGTGATGGCATAAATCTCATCGTTGACAAAGAGCGAGGAGAGGTTCACTGTAAAGACTGTGGGCTTGTCATCGAAGAGAAGATGGTTGACTTTGGGCAGGAGTGGAGAGAATTTGACCACGAGCAATCTACTTCTAGAAGGAGGACTGGCGGGCCTATGACCTATACCAAATATGATCGCGGTCTTGGAACTGACGTCGGAAAGAAGAGCGACATCTATCAACTAGGCGGCAAAGAAAGAAACCGGTTCTTCAGATTGAGGAAATGGCAGTATAGGATAAGTACTGCAATTGAAAGGAATTTGAAATTAGCACTTGCTGAATTGAAAAGAGTTTCTAGTTATTTAAAATTGCCTAAGGCTGTTGAAGAAGAATCAGCTAGAATTTATACCCTTGCTGTTCAAAGGGGGCTTGTTAGAGGAAGGAGTATGGAAAGTGTAGTTGCTGGAGCTTTGTATGCTGCTTGTAGGAGACATGAAGTTCCTAGGACATTAGATGAATTGAGTGAAGCTTCTGGCATTGATAAAAAAGAAATCGGAAGAACTTATAGATTTGTTACGAGGGAATTGGGGATTAGAATTTTGCCTAGCAATCCTGTAGACTATCTTGCGAGATTTGCTTCTGCACTTAAATTAAACGCTGAAACTCAGACGAGGGCTGTTGAGATACTTGAGAAAGCTCAGAACTCAGAGTTAACTAGCGGGAGAGGGCCGACAGGGATTGCCGCTGCTTCTCTATATGTTGCAGCACTGATGAATAATGAGAAGAGGACGCAGAGAGAAGTTGCTGACGTCGCTGGCGTTACTGAAGTTACAATCAGGAATAGATATAAAGAATTGCTGAAAAAGTTAAAACTTGATGAGAAAGTCAAGAAAAAAGTCGGAAGAGGCCAGAACGGGAAAAAGTATTGAAACTTCTTTTAAAATTAAAACTGGTTGAAATGGGAAAAATTTCTGAAGCGATTAAAAAAGGGAAGATTGAAGGCAATCCTAATTATGAAAAATGCGGTAGTGAGTCTATTCTTATAAAAACAAAAAACATTCTTGACGTTGAGGAATGGAATGATTATCTTGAATTAGATTCTAATGGATACTTCTTATTCGAGATTGAGGATGAGGAGATTTATGCTGGTCTTGTAAATGAAAACAATGAGATGACTTTGATCTTGAGAGGGAAGAGAGCAATTGATTTGTTTAAAGCTATTATTAATAAAAAATTAGTCAGCTCTCTGGATCATGCTGCATACATCGGATACGAATTGGGGAAAGCAGAAGAATGTTTGAGAAAGAATAAAAAATATTTGCAGGATTAAACATCTACCTGCATGAAGTCTTCTGCTAAGAATGTGTTCTTGAATACTTTTCATAAGAGGTTTAGAAATTCTTCTCGTGAAAGACCAGATTGTTTTATTATCGCATTCAATGTTCCTTTTGCAATTTCTTTATGGTTTGGGATTGTTAATCTTCTATATGGAGGAACTTTATGTCTGAGAATCA
This sequence comes from Candidatus Woesearchaeota archaeon, assembly GCA_964367085.1. Classification (GTDB taxonomy): domain Archaea; phylum Nanobdellota; class Nanobdellia; order SCGC-AAA011-G17; family ARS1403; genus JACPIN01. The sequence goes on along the minus strand of CAYIWL010000031.1, from coordinate 7,780 downwards.
TATGGCTTCCTGTTTGGTGATCTAAAGTATAACCTATCTTTGCCAGTGCCTTGATAATATCTTTTCCAGAGACTACTGGCAGCTTAGGCATAAATCTCGACGACTTCTTCTTCTATGGAAGGAGGAATCGGTTCATTATGTTTCTTGAGACTTTCCAAATAGCCTTTTATAGCCTCTTGTATGTTTTTGACTGATTCTTGTCTTGTCTTTCCTTGGGATATACACCCAGGCAATGAAGGACATTCTGCTATGAATACCCCATCTTCATCCTGTTCTATAATTACTCTATATTTCATAGTAATCTGTTATGATCTAACTTTTAAAAAACTATCTTTTTTATTTGCTGTAAAGTTAACGTCTGGTTTGTAAATAAAAAAATTAATTTGAACTTAATTTAATCAAGCCCAACCATCCATCCGAATAAAATCATCAAAAAACTTGGTTGGGTCGGCGGAGAAAATTTAGAAGCTAAAGTTGAGGAAAATAAAGTTATAATAGAAGAAAAATGGTAATTATGTTATTTCTTATTAGTGGTAAATAAAGAGAAAGATTTATAAATGCAAATATGTCTTATTTGAATATGGAAGAAGAAAAAATTCGGGAATATATGGAGAAGGTTGCTGGAGGATATAGTGATCCTCTAGTAGGACTATTTAGGATGAAGTTGCGTGGCCATAAGGATTATTTTGAAAACGAACTAAAAGAAAAAAGACTTATTGACTTAGGGTGCGGCAAGATATTTGGTTGTGGTCTGGGTAGAACTCTTCTTGCTAGAGGATTAAGGGAATATATCGGTGTTGACCCTTTTAATGTTGAGACACACAGTTCAGGAGAAAACGATTCTTATGTGAGAGCAGACGGATTAAGCTATCTTTTGGCACAGCCAGACAATTCTGCTCTTATAATGGCTAATGCGGTTCTGGATACCGGAATTTTAAGGGGCCGGATGAATTCTTTCTTAGAACCGATTTCTGTTTTCGAAAGAAAAGATGAATTGGCTGGCGAGTATGAAGAAAATCTAACGAAAGAAATTTATAGGGTTGTTCCTAAGAATGGGATATTCATGGGGCTAAAGGTGTATCCCCATTATGCCAATAGATTGATTAGCCTTGGTTTTGAGATGGACGAGCAAAATCCTACATTTAGTCCTTTTGAAGAAGATAGAAAAGATCCGGATAATTATTCTGTTCTTGTGTTAAGGAAAAAATAATCACGAATTGTAAAAATTTATACTTTTCTTGCAGGACTTTCACTATTCGGGCAAAATCTAAAATCATCTTTTAAAGATTTACTTGACGCTAACTTTACAGCTCACTTTTTTACTCAAACATCTACCTGCATGAAGTCTTCTGCTAAGAATGTGTTCTTAAATACTTTTTTAGCTTCAGTTTCAAGTTGTTTGATGTCTTTGTAACGCTGCGAGAAATGCGTTAAAATCAATTTTTTTGCATTTGCCTGCTTTGCTATTCTTGCTGCTAACTCTGCAGTTAAATGCTTTCTTTTCATGACAAACTTTTCAAGTTCTTTACTCCAGGTTGCTTCTGTTATCAGCAAGTCTGAATTTTTTGCAATCTTTACTGCATTCCTTGTCGGCGCGGTGTCCATTACGATTGTGACTTTTTTCCCTTTGATTAGTGTAGTTGCTTTACTTGCGCTGATTTTCTTCCCTTTGTAGACTATGTTTTTTCCTTTTTGCAGACTTCCTAGTAATGGATGGTTTGTTAATCCGAACTTTTTTGTGTAATTGATGTTTATTCTTCTGCTGTCTTTTTCTTTAAATGAATATGCAAGGCAAGGAGTGATGTGGTCTAATGGCAATGCTTCTATAATTAAGTCTCTCTTGTAAAAAATTCCTGAAGAGATTTCTTTAACTTCGTATTTTAATCTCTCCTGCAGGACAATTCCAGCGAGCATATTTTTTAGATATTTTTTAGATCCTTTTGGGCCATATATTTCTAAAGTGTTTTTGTAATTGTGTGCTGCAAGATTCTGGATTAATCCAGGGATTCCTAGAACATGGTCGCCATGCCAGTGTGTGATGAGCAATTTTGTAATCTTGCTTGGCTTAATTCCTGCAATTCTTAACTGCCTTTGAGTTCCTTCTCCGCAGTCAACTAAAATACCATGATTTTTGTAGCTAATCAAAATAGAGCTGTGATTCCTTTCCTTTGTCGGCATCATTGAAGAAGTGCCTAGAAATGTTATATTCATCATGAAATATATATTGCCGAAAGGGTTTTAAATACCTTTTCATGGAAACTGGCTATGGCTAAGAAGAAGAAAACTGAGAATGCTGAGAAAGAAGAATCAACTCCTATTAAAAAGTTTAATGCTGTTTTTTCTAAGGAAAGAGTTTTGGCTGGAAAATCTGATGAGGCAGTTGACCTTTATAATAAAAGTAGATACGGGGAGTATGTTGAAGATAAAATACAGTACTCTATCGTCGAGGCCTTGCACTTGTTAGAAAGGAAGAGGATGACTTTGAAAGATGCTAAAGGAAAGACGGTAAAAATAGATGCTTTTAGGAAAACTTGTGAGAAAATTGAGAAGAACTTCTGGATTAGATACTGCGTTTTTCGCGATTTGAGACAGAGAGGATATATTGTTAAAACTGCCTTGAAATTTGGAGCTGATTTCAGAGTTTATGACAAGGGGGTAAAGCCAGGAGATGATCATGCTAAATGGATTGTTTATCCTCTTCATGAAACTGAAACATTAACTTTGTATGAGTTTTCTGCCAAAAATAGAGTTGCACATAGCACTAGAAAAACCTTATTGCTTGCTGTTGTCGACGATGAAGGCGATGTGAGTTACTGGAATTCCAGTTGGGTTAAGCCATGATTTCTAAATGTTAATAGGATCTTACTGGCTTGTCATTCACTTTGCGGATATGTTCACCTGCTCCAAAATATATTGAATAAGTGTAATCAAAAACATTTTTGTCAAATATCATCTCAGCAATTTTTTCTTGTTTTTTAGGATCAGATGTTCTCTTTAGAAGATAACTTATCATGTTTGTAGCTGCAAGAGTAAAAATAGCTGATGCGGATAATGCCAATATTTTTTCTAACTTGCTGTCCATTTTGAATGCCGTCCTAATAGTGATATTCGGTACATGAATCTTATTTATAAATCCTTCTATTGAATTATTGATTTCTTGAAACTATAAATTCTTATATATTCTAAATATTTTTCTTACCTTATGCCAAGCAATTTAGCTTCTAAGAGAGACAGAGCTGTAGAGGTTGTCAAAACCGATGGCCCTTTACTTCCCATTACTATTGCTAAGAAACTGGATTTGAACACTACTTTTGCTTCTGCCATCTTATCTGAACTCGTCGACAACAAAGTATTGATGATAACGAACATTAAATGCGGCGGAAGCCCTTTCTATTACCTAAAAGAACAAGAGCCAAAACTACAGGATCTTATGAAGCACCTGAATGAGAAGGATAAAAACACTGCAGAGCTTTTAAGGAAAGAAAAAATCTTGAGAGACAGGGACTTGGATAATTTGAAAAGATTTGGGCTCAGGCAGATGAAAGATTTTGCAAAGCCAGTTAATGTTACATTTGATAATCAAACTGATTTGTTCTGGAAGTGGTATTTGACAGATGATAATGAAGTCAATGATCTGATAGGAAAATACTTAGAATCTAGAACGCCTAAAAACGTTGAGAATAAAACCGAAACCAAACTCCTTGAGGTGCTTAAACCTAATGAGGTTGAGATGAGCAAAGATGGACAGACTAAACTGCAGCAGATTTATGAGCAGGAATTGAAAAAAGAAAGAACAATCAAAAAGGAACCTGAAATAAAAGCTGATACTGGAAAAACTAAATCTGAGAAGAAAGAGAAAATAAAAGAAAAAATAGAGAAGACTAAAATTATTCCTGAAAAGCTGAACCTGGAAAAAGAGGAAATAAAATCTGAAAAACGCGAATACGATGAAACTGAAATCGAGGATGATTATGATCCACTTGGAAGGTTTTTAGTTGACAACCAGATAGACATCATGGACCAGAAAATTATTAGAAAAAATAAGGAGATAAATTACATCGCAGGTGTTAATACTGGAGTTGGGAAAGGAATTTTCTTCTTGAAATACAAGGATAAGGGGAAGATTAACGAGGCAGATTTGAGCTTGGCGATGCATGAAGCTGGAAGACTTCCGATGATATTTTTAAGCACTGGTGAGTTGACTAAAAAAGCTAGAGAATTATTGGGGACAGAATTCAAAGGTGTGATTTTTAAGAAGGTATAAAAATACAATTAATTATCCTTTTTTATGGAAAATGGAATTTTTGCTCAGTGGCATTATGAGGATGGAAAGGTAATCGGGCATAGTTGCGATGGGATGGGTAGCAAACTGATTTTTCATTTGAAATATGGAAATCTAGACGATGCTGCACAAGACTTGGCTGCTATGAATTTGGATGATCTTTCCTGTGAATATATCCAGCCTTCAAAGTTTTGGGATACTATCTCCATATGGAATGATGATCTAGGACTAAGGAATAGGATGATTGATTCTTTGGGAAAAACACTTGAACGTTATAATATTGTTTTGATGGGAGGTGAGACTGCCAGTTTACCTCATCAGCTTAGAGAAGGAAAAGTTTTATGGGATGGGATTGTTTATGGAAGTGAAAATGATAACGGAAAACATAAGTTTTACATGGAAAGGAGAGATTCTTTAGAAGAGGGTTTATTTTTGCATGCAGTTCCTGATAATGATGGAAGTCTAGGTAGCAACGGCTTTACTTTTCTTCAGGAAGTTTCATATAGGAAAGGATTTACTATCCCCTGCAGGGTTTATACTCCTCAAATGTTAAAAGCTAGAGATTATGCTTGGTTTTTTGCGCACATTACTGGCGGAGGCTATCGAAACATTGAAAGGATTTTGCCTAGTAATCTTGATGCTGTAATTGAATTAAGAAATATTCCTGATGTTTTTAAACACATTCAGGATAAGATTGGATTTACTGATAAAAAAATGTTTGAAACCTATCATCATGGATCTCGGCTTATAATGGGGGATAAGAATGTAGATAAAATAATGGAGGTATTTGAAGATGCTTTTCTTATAGGAGAATTAAAGAAAGGAGACGGAAGTGTTTTTGTTAACGGAATAAAGTTGGATCCATATTAAGATGAGAGAGTATATTTTTGTTTTCGGAAGGGAGCCTGAACTGAGTTTTTTAGAACTTATCAGCTATTTTCAAAGCCATGATATTAATTATAAACTTGTTGAATGGAAAAACGAAATTGCTGTTCTTTTGTTAGAAGATTTAGGTTTTGATATGCTGATTAAGAGACTAGGAGGAACTGTCAAAATTGCTGAGGTTTTTTTGGAGTATAAATATAAGGGAAATGAGAATAAATTAAATTACGGGATTAGTGTTTATTCTGGAAATGGAAACAAACTAAAAAACTACTTGGAGGATGAGTTTAGAAGAGAAAGGGTAAAAGCTGTTTTTAGAAAAGCAAGAGAAAAAACTTTCATGCCTAGCGAGATTTTTGCCAAGAATTTGATTGAGTTCATCATCTATGGAAAATATTCTGCCAAAACGATTGCGGTTTTTAATCCTCGGAATTACAAGGAAAGAGATGAAACTAGACCGAGACAAATAATGCTTCATCAAGTGAGCTTGAGACTTGCGAGAATCTTAGTTAATCTGAGCTATGCAAGGCATAATCTACTTGATCCATTTTGCGGCGTTGGAACTATTTTGCAAGAAGCGATGATTTCTGGGATTGACACTTATGGCGTTGACATTGATAATGAAAGTGTTGATGCGAGCAAAGAAAATTTGAACTGGCTGAAAGAAAAATACAACTTGAAAAACAATTTTAAAATCATTAAAGGGGATAGCGGAAAACTGGCTAGATATTTCAAACGAAATGAGATTCATGCTGTTGCAACAGAGCCGGATTTAGGTCCTTACTATAGAAAAATGCCTAGCAAAGAGGAGGTCAAAGTGGTTATTAGAACTCTTGAAAATCTTTATCTTGACTTTTTTTTGGGATTGAGACAGGTTATGAAAAAAAACGGAAAAGTTGCTATTGTTCTGCCAAGATTAAAATCTAAAAATGGCCAGATGGAAGTGGATATAAACAAAATAATCGGACAGACTGGGTTTAGATTATTTGTTGCTGACAAAAGAGTAAAATTACCGATAGTTTCTAAGGGGAGATTCTTGGACAGGTTGATTTATGTTTTTGAGGCGGCGTAAGTTTTATAAATTCAATTTTGAGAGGTTAAATAATGGGAAGAATTAAAACTCAATTAGTGAAGAGAACAGCCTTGAAGCTTATGAAAGAGTATCCTAAGACTTTCAAGAAAAATTTTTCTGAGAACAAGATCCTATTGAGTGGGGTTACTGAGATATACTCTAAAAAGCTGAGAAATGTAATTGCGGGCTATTTAAGCAGACTAGTCAGACAACAGGAACTGAAGAGATAATATTCATCCGACACACCTGCCATAGGGTCATGGTCTTTATAAATGATTAATTCTTTGATTTTATTATGGAAACTGTGAGTAATTTGGACAATAAAAAATTGGCGTATTTGATTGGAGCAGTTGTTGGTGATGGTCATTACGCACCTCCGGATAAATGGGGGAGTTATCGGTTTTATTTTGGTTCTTCTGATAAAGACTTTGCTTTAAGAATAAAACAATTGATTAAAGAGTTATTCTCGTTAAACACAGGTTTTGTTATTTATAACCTTTCTAAAAAGAACAAATTTTGGAGGGATCATTATCAAATTACTAGTAGACCTTTGCCTAAATTATTAATGGCATATCTGCCTAATAGTAATAAAATCCCTAAGTTTATTCGTAATTCTAATATCGGGGTTAGAGTTGAATTTTTATCAGGATTTTTTGATGCTGAATGGGGAGTTTCAATTAGTAAAATTAAATCTCGAAATGCGATAGACAGGAGACTCTATTGTCATAATGCTGATTTGGAAATATTGGAAGAAATTGGGTCTTATTTGAGAGACCTTGATATTGATTCATTTATCCAGAATGGTAAAGGGGCATATGCATTGAATATTTGGGGATACAAAAATTTAGTTAATTTTAAAAATCTCATAGACTTCCAGATAAAGAGAAAAAAAGATAAATTAACAAAAGCGATACAGAGTTATAAGTTAATACGCAAGGAACACAGATATTTGAGAATTAATTTTCCTTAATGGGAATGATTACAATAGGGGGGACTGAAAATGAGAGAGAATAGAGAAAATTTTGAGCCTAAGCATAGAGAGAGACTTGCAGACCACGTAGTATTCATTGGTAACAAACCTTTTAACAGAATATAACTGCGGTTATTTCTGGATGACTGAAATGAATCGGGCTGAGGTTTGATTCACAGTAGTTATGTTACTGGTGTTGTGATGCAGTTTACTACGCAGAATGCTAATGAAGTTGTAGTGAAAGCTAGAGGGAGATTTGCAAGCAGAGCTATTGACGTCGTTGAAGTTGCCAGAAAAAGATTTTTAGAGGGACAGATTGATATTGCTCCTAATGGGATAGAGATTGGAAGCGAAGAATTCCAGAACAAAGAAGGGAAAAACATTCGTGTTAGTTTCATAGAGATAAAATTAATCCGTAAAACTTAATTTTTTATTCTTTATTCTTGTTAATTAAGTTGAATATATTATATTCTGTAGTATCGTAATCTATTTAAGATGCTGAATTAACTTAATATCTTCGGTATGAAACTTGACCATTTTGTAGAATCCCAGCAATTAGACAAACAAACTATTT
>CAYIWL010000030.1:0-10253 GCA_964367085.1 Candidatus Woesearchaeota archaeon | reverse complement strand
TTACTAACATTACTATAGACTAGCACCCAAGGCAGACAAATTTTCCTTTTGAAGAGGGTTTCTTATCAGGACTCAACACTTCATCAACTACGTAGCTGTAAATCTCGCCGAAAGTAGGGTGGATATGCTGCATCTTTGCTAAATCATATATTGTATTTTTATTATAAAGCAAAGGCACGGCTTCATGAATTATATCGCTTGCTAAATGTCCGGCAATTGCAACACCCAAAATTTTTTTACTCTTTCTTTCTAATATTAGTTTGATAAATCCTTCAGTTTCTCCATAACAAACCGCTTTTCCAAGGTCTTCATAAGGAAGCTTTGCAATCACAACATCAAGTTTTTTTTCTTTGGCATCTCTCTCAGTAATACCTATCCATGCAACTTCGGGATGTGTAAACACTGCCATCGGGAATTTATGATAATCAATTTTTTCTTTTTTTCCAAAAATATTTTCTGAGATGACCCTGCCTTGCTCAACTGCGACGTTAACAACTTCCAGAATTCTAGTAGCATCTCCGGCAACGTAAATATTACTAAGAGAAGTCTGCAGATATTCGTTTATTACCGGATTTCCTCTTTCGTCAAGCTTCATTCCAGTTTTATCTAAATTTAATCCATCAAAATTAGGAACTCTCCCCAGCCCGACTAATATTTCTTCTGTTCTGACTTTGACATTTTTCTTATCTTGTTCAAATTCAACTTCTTTCATGTTTCCTATCTTAGAAATTCTTTTCAAGGAAGTTTCAGTGTAAACTTTAATCCCGTTTTTTCTAAAACTTTTTTCAATAATCTCTGCAAGGTCTTGATCATTGTCGCTTATGACATGTTCGTTTCTCTGGATTACAGTAGTTTCAACTCCAAGGTTAAAAAAATAATATGCTAGTTCCAAAGTTACAGGACCGCCCCCTAAAACAACTAGGGATCTTGGCAATTTTTTAAGGTCTAATGCTTCATCACTAGTAATGTAACCAAATTCTTTTAAACCAGGAATATTTGGAACAGATATCTTACTTCCAGTAGAGATTAAAAAATTCTTGCCTTCAATTATTCTTCCGCCAGTTTGAACTTTGTTTTTAGAGATGAAGCTTGCCTTTCCAATAATAAGATTGATGTTTTTATCTTTCTTGACCGATTCCAATCTAGAGTCGGCAAAGCCTTTGATTATTTTATCTTTCCTCTCAATAATACTTTTAGCATCGATCTTGATATTTTGATTAACACTGATCCCAAATTCTTTTGCTTTTCTTACCATCTCAGCAATTCTCGCAGAATAAATCAAAGTTTTGCTTGGCATGCATCCCTTTAAAATGCACAACCCGCCAAAAGGACCTTTCTCAATGATGCAGACTTTTTTCTTGTAAGAAGCCGCAGTTCTAGCGGCACTATATCCAGCACTTCCCCCACCTATAATGACCAAGTCGTACATATTAAAGTACAATGATGAGAAGTGATATAAAAACTTTTGTTTTAGTTTTTAAATTTCTTTTTTCCAGTAAACAACATAACTAAAAGGATAATGATTCCTACAGCCGTCATCCCTATAAATGCATCAATTTTGTCTGGTCTATTAGAAAACAAAAAGAGGAACCCTACCAGGATAGATAAGCTACCTAAAATGTAACCCACATTACTCATCACTTTTAAATCTTCCAAGTAACCCATGTTTTTCTTTTTAGACGATTCAGTAAATTTAGAGAAAACCAGGTAAATATATGAAAAAGCCAATACTAACCAAACTAACCACAAAATAATCTTTATTGATAAATTAATTTCTTTTCTTACTATGGTACTAGTAGTTATCCAGAAAAAAATTATAGCCAAAAATATAATGGTATTTCTTGTTGTGTTTTTCATCACTATTTAATAAATTTAATTCCATTTAAAAACTTGTCTTATTGGTTTCTAATCGAAAGGTATATAAAAATCTTTGCCAGTCAATATATATAACCAAAAAGAGGTATTAAAATTAAAGCTTGCAAAAACTACATTGATGGAAAATGGATTTCTTCGCAAACAGGAGAAACCTTTTTTTCTTTGAATCCAGCAACAGAGAAGCCAATAGGAAAATTTCAGGACTCAGATGAGAGAGATGTTGAATTGGCAATAGATGCAGCAGAAAAATCTTTCCCAACATGGAGAGACACACCAGCACCAAAAAGAGCCGAATTTCTTTTCAAAATTAGAGATTTATTAGTTAAAGAAAAAGACAGGTTAGCAAAACTTGAAGTCAAAGAAATGGGAAAAGTCTACAAGGAAACTACAGGCGATGTTCAAGAAGCAATAGATATTTTTGAGTACATGGCCGGAGAAGGACGCAGGCTTTTCGGAAGAACGACCACTAGCGAATTAAAGAATAAATTCAATGCAACAATAAGAATTCCAATCGGCATAGTAGGTTTGATAACTCCATGGAACTTTCCGATAGCAATTCCTGCATGGAAAATAGCGCCGGCATTAATTTGCGGAAACACGATAGTCTTCAAGCCCTCTTCCGACACCCCAATGTGCGCAGTTGAATTAGTAAAAATAATAGAAAAAGCTGGTTTGCCAAGTGGAGTTTTAAATCTAGTCACAGGCTCAGGAACAAAGGTTGGAAATCCAATAATCAAGCATCCGAGAATCCGTGGATTGTCTTTCACAGGCTCTAGAGACACAGGAAAATTTATTCGGGAGAATGCAGGATTGAAAAAAGTAAATCTTGAATTGGGAAGCAAAAATGCAATTATAATCATGGAAGATGCAAATCTAGATCTGGCTTTAGAAGGAGTTTTATGGGGGGCATTTGGAACAACAGGACAAAGGTGTACAGCAGCATCAAGGATAATAGTTCATGAAAAAGTTTTTAATAAATTCCAATCTATGCTTGTTAACAAAACAAGAAAATTAAAATTGGGAGATGGGTTGTCAAAAACAACAGATCTAGGCCCGTTAATAAACAAGTCAGCATTGGAAAAATCTTATAGGTATGTAGACATTGGAAAGAATGAAGGAGCAAAATTGTTATGTGGTGGAGAAGGAGTTAAAGGAAAAGGATTATTTTTTAAGCCGACTATTTTTAGCGATGTAAAACCTAATTTCAGAATTGCACAAGAGGAAATTTTTGGACCAATAACAGCATTAATAAAAATAAAAAATTTTGATGAAGCAATAAAAGTTTGCAATGGAATCAGTTATGGATTATCCTCGGCAATTTACACGGAAAATATGCAATACGCATTTAGGGCAATAAATGAATTAGAGTTTGGATTAACTTATGTAAATTCTTCAACAATAGGAGCAGAAGTCCATCTACCATTTGGAGGAACAAAAGATACTGGATGGGGCAAAGAAGCGGGCTGGAGTTTGGATGAATTTAGCGAGGAAAAGGCAATTTACATTGATTTCAGTGGGCATTTACAGAAAGCTCAAGGTATCGATTAACAAAGTTTATATATTTTATAATATATTTTCAAATTGCATGAAAAATGGATGGTTTGATTATTTTTTGTTAGTAGTCTTTATAACTTTTTTAATTTTACTAGTTATAGTCTTAATAAAAGAGGGATTCCCATGGCTGTAAAAAAAATAGATTGGCTAAAGATTATATTAGTTATTTTATTTATCTTATCTGTTTATCTGGTCTTGACTAGAATCATAGGACATTCTGCTACAGACTTTGCGATAACCATTAGCATCTTTACTTTTTTAGGTGGATTATTATATAGTTTAAATAGAGAATTTGGAGAGTTCAAGATAAAAACAATAAATGCTTTTGATAAGATGAAAAAAGATATTGAAGAAATAAAACATAAATTTGATAAAAAATGAAACCAAAAATAAAAACAACTCTACCGGGACCAAAGTCGGAAGTAGTTATTGATAAAATAAAAAAATTAAACATTGCTTACTCAGATCCTTACCCTTATGTCCATTCAAGAAAAGCTAAGGGCTGTTACTTCAAAGACATCGACGGAAATTGGTTTTTAGACTTTGCTTCTCAAATTTGTTCTAATCCTTTAGGTTATAATAATAAAGAATTAAACAAAGTAATTAGAAGTTACAAAAAACATCCAGTAAAATTTGCCGGACAAGACTTCAATGTCAAAGAGCATGCAGATCTATTGGAAGAATTAATGACGATAGTTCCTAAAAATTTGAATCAGGCTTTTTTGGTAAATTCAGGAGCAGAAGCGGTTGAGAATTGCATAAAATTAGCGATGAGGAAACAGAAGAAGGCAAAATTCGGAATATCATTTGAACATGATTTTCATGGACGCACTTTAGGCGCTTTATCTTATACTCACTCAAAACCAATTCACAAATTAAATTACTTTACGGTTCCGAATAAAATTCTTCCTTTTTCGGAAGATGCTATTGATAGACTAAAGACGATAATAAAAAATGATGGACCTCAGAAAATAGCATTTGTCTTGATGGAGGCAATCCAGGGAGAAGGGGGTTATAACGTTGCCCCAGAAAAATTAGTAAAGGACACTAGGAGAGTAACAAAACAATACAACATTCCTTTTATCATCGATGAAGTCCAATCTGGAATGGGGAGAACCGGAAAATGGTGGGCACATCAGCATTTCAATGTTCAGCCAGATATAATGAGTTCAGCTAAAGCATTACAGGTAGGAGCAGCCATTGCAAGTAAAAATTTCTCAGTAGAATCAGGAAGCATCTCTTCAACCTGGGGGGGCGGTCATATTTTAGATCTAGCACTAGGATTGAAAACAATTCAAATAATAAAAAAGAGAAAACTTCTAAGTAATGTAAATAAAATGGGAGATTATTTAGTTAAAGGGTTTAACAGTCTAAACTTAGAAAATGTTCGGGGAAAAGGCTTGATGTTAGCATTTGATTTGAAAGATAAATCAACAAGGAATAATTTTATCATAGAATCTCTAAAACAAGGATTAGTTTTGCTTGGTTGCGGGCAAAAAGGGATTAGGGTTATTCCACCTTATATAATTTCAAAAATTGAAGCAGATCAAGCTTTAGGAATTATCGAAGCAGCAAATAAAAAAGTCAATCAGCCAAGATTTAAACATACAGGAAAAATCTGCAACTATTTAACTTGCGGGGAAAGTCATACTTAAATGAGAATCGTCATAGCTCTAGGCGGAAATGCTTTGTTAAAAAAAGGTGAAAAGCAAACTTACTCTACACTAATCTCAAATATAAAAAAAACATGCCAACAAATCTCGCCGATAATAAAAAAGCATCAAGTTGTGATTACCCATGGAAATGGTCCAGAGATAGGGTACTTGGCTCTCCAAAATGAAATTGCAAAGAAAAAAATTCCGGCAATGCCATTGGATATATTAGGAGCAGAATCCCAGGGGTTGATTGGCTATCCGTTAGAGGAGCAATTGGTCAACACATTAAGAGGTCATAAAAAAGATGTAGCAACAATTCTAACCCAAGTTCTAGTCGATAAAAAAGATCCAGCCTTCCACAATCCGACAAAATTCATCGGTCCATTTTATACAAAGCAGCAGGCTCAAAAATTAAGAAATAAATACACGATAAAAAAGGATGCAGACAGAGGATATCGTCGGGTAGTTCCTTCTCCGAAGCCAATAAAAATTTTGGAAGCAAATACAATTAAAAAATTATTAAAGACTACAACAGTGATAGCAGCAGGGGGAGGGGGAATTCCGGTAATAGAAGAAAATGGAAAGTTAAGAGGTATTGAAGCAGTTATTGATAAAGATTTAGCATCAGCATGTTTAGCAAATTCAATTAATGCGCCGCTTTTAGTTATAGTAACATCAGTACCTTATGTATATTTAAATTTCGGAACAAAAAAACAAAAGGCTCTAAAAGAAGTCACTTTAGAAGAAGCAAGAGATTTCTATATGCAGGATCATTTTCCCGCAGGAAGCATGGGTCCGAAAATAGAAGCAGCGATTAATTTTTTAGAGAAAAAAGGGAAGAAAGCAATTATCTGCTCGTCTGAAAATTTACAGAAGGCTTTAAATAACAAAAGCGGAACTATAATTACAAAGAGTTGAAGGATGGGTAAGAAAAGAGTTCTGATCATGGGGGCATCGGGAAGGGACTTTCATGTCTTCTTGCAGTACTTCAAAGACAATCCATACTATGAAGTTGTAGCTTTCACTCAAAATCAAATTCCTGGAATAGAAAAAAGAAGTTTCCCAAAAAAACTAGCAGGAAGATTATACAAAAAAAATATTCCGCTTTATCCAGAATCAAAATTAACTTATCTGATAAAGAAATTAAAAGTTGATAAAGTTGTTTTTGCTTATTCGGATGTTTCTCACGAATATGTGATGCACAAAGCATCAGAGTGTATTGCAGCAGGGGCAGATTTCTATTTATTTGGTCCAAGCTCGACAATGATTAAAAACAATATTCCTGTTATTGCCGTCTGCGCGGTTAGAACTGGGAGTGGAAAGTCGCAGACTTCAAGAAAGATAGGAATTATTTTGAAGGAAAAAGGTTACAAAGTAGCGGCAATCAGACATCCGATGCCTTACGGAGACCTTCTCAAGCAAGAAGTACAAAGGTTTGCTTCTTACGAAGATTTAAAGAAAGCAGATGTTACAATAGAAGAAAGAGAAGAGTATGAGCCCTGGATAAAATTGGGTATTTCGGTTTATGCAGGTGTTGATTATAAGAAGATAATAATGAGAGCGGAAAAGGAAGCAAATGTTATAATTTTTGACGGAGGAAATAACGATTTACCCTTCTACAATCCAGATTTACATATTGTTGTAGTAGACCCTCATAGGGCAGGGCACGAACTACTCTATCATCCAGGAGAAGCTAATTTTAGGATGGCAGATGTTATTGTTGTTAACAAGATAGATACGGCACCAAAAAATGGAATCAAAACGGTTTTAGCAAACATCAAGCAGTATAATCCTAAAGCCAAGATTATAATGGCACGATCTAAAATAACGGTTGACAAACCGGAGATGATTAAAAATAAAAGGGCTTTAGTTGTTGAAGATGGTCCAACTTTAACACATGGGGAGATGAGGTTTGGAGCAGGGACCGTTGCAGCAGAAAAATATAAAGCAGAATCCATCATTGATGCTGAAAAATATTCTGTTGGTACGATAAAAGAAATTTATAAAAAATATACTCACTTAAAGAAGATACTGCCCGCAATGGGCTATAGCCACAAGCAAATGAAAGACTTGGAAAAAACAATAAACCGAGCTCATTGTGATGTCGTGATTGATGGAAGCCCTTTTGACTTGTCAAAATTGTTAAAGATAAATAAGCCAATTGTAAACGTAGATTATGAGCTTGATGAGGTAGGAAAATTGGACCTTAGAAAATTATTAAGGAACTTCAAGATTAAAAAATGAAACACCTGTTAACATTGAAAGATTTTTCAAGAGAAGAGATTTTAGATTTCATTTCATTAGCAGAAAAAATAAAGAAAAAGCAAAAAAAATATTCTAGAAGATTATCTGGGAAAACTTTGCTGATGTTGTTTGCTAAGCCTTCCTTAAGAACACACTTGTCTTTTGATGTTGCAATGTACCAGCTTGGAGGGCATGCAATTTTCTACGACTTATCTCATTCAGTTTTAGGAGAAAAAGAATCGATAAAAGATTTTTCAAAAGTTATATCAAGATATGTTAATGTAATAATGGCTAGATTATATGAGCATTCTCAATTAGAAGAGTTGGCGAGATATTCTTTAGTACCAATAATAAATGGGCTTACAAATTTTTCCCATCCCTGTCAGATCTTAGGGGATTTATTGACCATAAAAGAGCATTTTGGAAAATTGGAAGGGATAAAATTAACTTTCATTGGAGATGCAGATAATAACATCACAACGTCATTAATTTATGCTTGTCCTAAAGTCGGAATCAAATTAAACATCGTCTGCCCTAAACAAATGAAGCCAAAAGTTCCGGGGAGATATTCTCTATCCCATAATCCGAAAGATGCTAAAGGCGATGTTATCTACACAGATACTTGGTATTCATATCATGTTGAAAAATCTCAGTATGCAAGAAGAAAGGAATTATTAAGAAAGTTTCAAGTTGATAAAAAATTATTAGGGAGAGCAAAGTTCATGCACTGTCTTCCGGCATCAAGAAACGAAGAAGTAACAGATGAAGTTATGGATTCTAAGCAGAGTTTGGTTTATGACCAAGCTTTTAATAGGCTACCAATAGAAAAGGCCGTGCTTATAAAATTATTAAAATATTAAATTTCTATTTTCAATAAAATTTTCTGGTGCCCATAAATGATTTAACATATTAAAAAATTATAGTAATTAATATACAAAAGCAAAACTACTAAAAATAAAAAAGCATTTTGTTAAAATTGTTAAATAGATGGCTTTCATCGCGTAGTTAATACACAAGCTTTAATAATTTCTAAAACACAAAACAATAATGGTTGAAAAAAATTTGAAGTTAAAAAAAGAACTTTCAATTTGGCAGACGACTTTTGCCGGTGTTGGAATTATTCTTGGAGCGGGAATTTATGTTTTGATTGGATCTGCAGCTGGTACTGCGGGAAGTGCGGTCTGGATTTCATTTTTATTAGCAGCATTAGTTGCTGCCTTTACGGGGCTAAGCTATGCTGAGTTTTCCTCTCTTTACTCGAAGGATGAGGGAGAATATGTTTATGCAGAAAAGTCATTTTCAAAACGCATCGGTTTCCTTGTTGTTTGGCTGATATTTTTTGAAGGCGTTATTTCAGCAGCGGCAGTTGCACTTGGTTTCGGAGGTTATTTTGCAAATTTATTTTCAAGTATATTTTCAATTCCTGTATTTCTTGTTGCATTGCTTTTGGTCATAATCCTCTCACTCATTAATTATTACGGCATTGAGCAAAGTTCATGGCTGAATATGTTGTGCACATCTATCGAAGCATTAGGATTGCTTTTCATAATTTTTATAGGAATTCCAAAGATAGGTTCTGTTGATTTGCTTGAAATGCCAAATGGGTTTGCAGGAGTTTCAACAGCAGCAGCATTGATTTTCTTTGCATTTATAGGATTTGAAGCAATCATAAAACTAGCAGAAGAGACAAAGTCGGCAAAGAAAGTTATTCCAAAAGCTCTTGTTTTTTCAATAATAATTACAACAATAATCTACATCCTTGTAGCCGTCTCAGCAGTAAGTCTTCTTGATTACAAAACTCTAGGGGAGAGTAAAGCTCCGCTGGCAGATGTTGCAGCTTCAGTTTTTGGAGCAAAAGCTTTCTTAATCCTGTCAATAATTGCTTTATTTTCAACTGGCAATACTGTTTTATTGCTGTTAGTCACAACTTCGAGAATGACTTACGGAATGGGTCGCGAATATAAATCTCTGAAGTTTTTATCTAAAATACAGGAGAATAGAAGAACCCCCTGGATTGCTATCCTGTTGGTTATGTTGTTTACAGCCGGATTCACGCTTCTTAAAGACATTACGTTAGTTGCTTCAATAACTGATTTTACGATCTACGGGACGTTCATAACTGTAAATGCTGCGTTGATAGTTTCCCGTTACAAATATCCGAAATTAAAAAGATCATTTAAGTCTCCGCTAAACATCGGAAAATTTCCAGTATTAGCTTTTCTCGGAGTCATTAGTTCATTCTTTATGTTATTCCATTTAGATTCCAAAGTAGTCATTGGCGGCATAATATTAACATTCATGGGCTACTGGCTATATTCAATTGTAAAGAATTAAATTTTATTCCTTCAATACAACTATATTAGTCATACCTCTTCGTTTTCTTTCAACAAATCCTTTTCCTTCGAGCCTGTCGATAATTCTTGTCATTTTTGCTTTTCCAAATCCTGTTTTCTCAATTAAGTCAGCTTGAAATATTGTTCTGTCTTTTTGTATTAACTCAAAAGTTTGTTTTTCTTCTGGCTTCAAATCACTAATATCAAATACTTTTTTAGAAGATTTTTTCTCTATGGTTTTTGTTTTAACGATTATTTTTTCATGAGGCTTTGAAAATATTAATACAAGTGCAACAATAATCAAAATTCCAATAATTCCCAAGGCAAGATATGTTTGTTGATTGATTGTATTATACATCGGGCAATATTCTCCTCCATGAGCCACAGTGCAGCTAGCGCCAACAAAATCTGTTAGAGCCATCTTAAACATGAATACAATCAAAATTACTAAAACAGAAATTCCCAAGAGCATGTAACCAACGTATCTATTTTCCATAGATTAAATCAAAAAACCTTAGTTTAATAAGCTTTCTTTACTGAAACTAGTTTCACAAAAAGGTTTTTATATAAATATTCTACTTATGCATTCATG
>CAYIWL010000029.1:4751-10321 GCA_964367085.1 Candidatus Woesearchaeota archaeon | reverse complement strand
GCTTGACTGCCGTGACCTTTGCTTAGAATAAAAATATCCCTATTTGAATCTTCAGGATTCCTTGGGTTATATTTTAGAAAATCTCCATATAATACGAACAGCAATTCCAAAATTGAAAAGGCGCTTGGTAAATGCCCTTCTTTGGATTTGTAAACCATTTCGATTATATCTTTTCTGAGTTTCTTTAAATCCTCTTCTGCCCCTCTCATTTTTATTTGACTTAAAAGAGGGGTATATAAAGAATTCGCTAACAGAGAATAATCAACTAAGAAGAAGCTTCCATTCGCTTAAGTCTTCATTTAGAACTCCTTTGAAATTATTTTTGCTGAAAATATTTGGCTTTTCTTTTAGCAAATTCACTAGAGGGGCAATGCTATTCTTAAAAGATTTTGAAGGATAAAATCCAAAGGTCCTCGAAAATTTTTCCTGGGAAATTCGAAGATTCCTTTCTTTACCCACGTTATCGATTATCCCAAGTTTAAGCTGACCATTTAATTTGAGAATTTCGGCAACATACTCTCGCTTACTCATGTTATTATTCCCAATGTTATATATCCCATTTTTCCAGTTAGGACTTTTTATTATTGCTAGATAAGACATCATTAAGTCATCAATATCAATAACAGCTCTGTAATTATCCGGCTTTGTTAGAGAAAGTTTCTTGTTTACAATTGCTGCGTATGTAAAATGATTGGGAAGCAAAGCGAGTCTCATTCGAGGGGATAATCCTCCTACGGTTGCAGGTCTGAGAATTACGAACTTGAAATCTTTTTCTTTTTTGTTTTTCTCTAAAATGTAGTCTTCAACCAATAATTTATTAATACAATATGTATCCAGGTCGTCTCTAATTATTTCCGAATTTTCATCTAGTATCTCATCTGCATTTTCTCTCGAGCCATAAACGCTGGAAGTGGAATTGTAAATTAACTTTATTTTATTTTTGATAGCTAAATCTATCAAATTTTTTGTTCCGTTGAAATTTATTTCTCTTGTAAGCTCCCTGTCTTTTTCGCATCTATAAAATCCAACCAGCTCTGCAAAATGGAATATAAAATCAAAATTGCCTTTGGAAATAACCTCTTCTAGCAATTTCTTATCTCTAGTATCTCCTTTTATGAACCTAAAATGTTCAAATTTTCTCGGCAAGTTTTCTTTGTATTTGTTATTTACAAGTGCCTGATAGACCGTTAGATTCTTAGCAATCATTTCGTCTAATATATTCAGGACATACCCATTATCATAGAATAAAGAATCGAGTATTGTGATAGCATATCCTTCTTTAATTAATCTGAAAGCCAACAAAGATCCAATGTATCCCGCCCCGCCTGTGATTAGTATTTTTTTAGTCATCTTTTTTAAAAACTCCGAATTGAGACGTCCTCAAAAACATTTTTTTCATTAAAATTGGCTTAAATGGAAGCTCCTTTATATCATTAATTATGTAATCATGATGTTCAAAGTCTCTCCCTTCTAGTAATTTAAAGCTTACTAATATTTTTCTCAGCCAGTCAGTATTTGGTGTTGGTGTTGATAAGATAAAAATCCCCCCATGTTTCAATACCCTCTTTATCTCATTTATGCAACTGCAGTGCTCTATTGTCTCAAAAGATATAACTGTGTCGAAGCTGTTATCTTTAAACTCCATTTTTGTTGCGTCCATCTTTTTATCAAATGGAGGAACGATATCTATTCCGAAAATGTCATATCCTTGGCCTTTCAATTTATTTGTTATATACATATCTCCACAGCCAACGTCCAGAATTCTGTTTCTTTTATCTAAAAATTTGACTGCGAGATTTATTCGTTTCTTTGCTACATAATAGTTTACAGGTTTGATTCTAAACTTCAATCCAAAAATAGTTTTCAAAGCCTTTAATATTTCTTTTTTTGAAATCTTTGATTTTCCATGTTTTCTAATGTCAAAAAATATCGGGGTTTCCGCGATTCTAAAATTATGAGATTGACACCAAAATACCATCTCCATCAAAAAAGAATATCCATTTGACCTGATTGAATTTAAATCAATTTTTTCAAGAACCTCTCTTTTATATGCTCTATATCCAGTAGTATTGTCCTTTGTATTCAATCTTAAAATTAATTTTGCTAAATAATTTGCTCCTTTACTGATTACAGTTCTATGGAAACCCCAATTTCCAATTCCTCCGCCAGTTACGTATCTTGACCCCAAGACGACATCGTATCCTTCTTTTATCTTCTTAACAAAGTCTGGAATATATTTTGGGTTGTGCGAAAAGTCGGCATCCATTGTCATGATTAAATCTGGATTTAAGTTGAGCGAGAATTGTATTCCTTTGATATATGCAGTTCCTAAGCCAAGTTTCCCTTCTCTCTCTATAAGCCTCACATATTTATTTTTCTGCATAATTTCTTTGACAATCTTGGATGTATTATCTGGAGAATTATCGTCAACGACTATAACATAATAATCAAATCTATTTTGATTGCACACTTCATTTATTGAATTTATTAAACCGCTTATGTTTTCAGCTTCATTGTATGTTGGAATGATAATAGATAATCTCATTGATTTGGCTAATTGCACAATATTTTTAAATCTATATCTTGAAAATAGTGTTCCTCTGATGCAGAAATCTTTTTATATGGCATCTGAGAGTTTTTTTTCATGAATCTTGTTTTAGTTGTCTGCATGATTATTTCTTTTTCTGTAGTTTGTTATCTAACACCTTGGTCGATACGCTATTTAAGACGGATTGATCTCGTTGTAAAAGATCAAAACAAAGAAGGAAAACCGTTGGTTCCAATTTCTGGAGGAATGCCTGTGTTAGCCGGTTCTTTCGTTGGATTTATGAGCTTCATTTTCTTTTATACTTTTTTTTCCAATGGTGGAAATTTAACCCTTAATGATGAAATTTTGATGTTTTTATTAAGCGGATTAATTTCAATAATGATGATAAGTTTTGTAGGATTCATAGATGATCTTTTCATTAGAGGGGATAAGGAGACCTCTTCCGGGTTAAGACAGTGGCAGAAGCCATTACTTACTTTAGCAGCAGCAATACCGTTGATGGTAGTAAACTCAGGAATTAGTGAGGTTGCACTTCCCTTCTTTGGAATAATTGATACTGGACTGCTATATCCTTTGCTGATAATTCCTATAGGTGTTGTCGGAGCTGCGAACATGGTAAATATGCTGGCTGGTTTCAATGGGTTAGAAACTGGAATGGGAATTGTTTATACAGGAATGCTTGGGCTCTATTCTTATGCTAATAGAGAGGGGGCATATTATGATGAAAGAACAACTGCAGCAGTTTTTGCGCTAATTATCTTTTCAGCACTAGTCGCGTTTTATATTTTCAATAAAACTCCTGCAAAAATTCTTCCTGGCGATTCTTTGACGTATCTTCTTGGAGGAGCACTTGCTGCGATAGCAATTATCGGGAATTTAGAGAGGGCTGCGCTAATTATTTCAATTCCTTTTTTTGCGGAATTTATCTTGAAATTGAGGGGAAGATTTAGGAAACAAAGTTATGGATACTATGAAAATGGAAAAGTTAAGTCATTATATGACAAAATATATTCCCTACCGCATATTCTTACAAGAACAGGGAAATTCACTGAAAGACAGGTTGTTTACATTTTTATACTTATAGAGCTATTTTTTAGCAGCCTGATTTGGATGATATAAAATGTTAAATTTATTAAAAATACATTTTAAAAAAAATAGGATTTTGCTTAAGGACAACTTTACGCTTTTTTCTACAATGCTTCTTGCATTTGCAATTAATTACTTTTTCCACTTTTATGTCGGCAAGACTCTTGGGCCTAAAGAGTATGGAACTTTTGGAGCTTTGTTGTCAATAGTTTATATAATCGTAATGCCACTAATGGCTATTCAAACAACCTTATCTAAATATGTTGCTGAGCTTAGTGTGAAAAGTGACAAATTGGAACTTCGCTATCTATTTTTTAGATCTCTTAAAAAGATAGGAATTTTCGGTTTAATCGTGAGTGTGCTATTTTTAGCTTTCAGTCCGGCGTTATCTTCTTTTCTAAAGATTAATCTAGTTAGCCCATTAATAATTCTTGGAAGCTCAATAGTTTTTGCCTTTCTGGTTTCAGTGATAAGAGGATTTTTACAGGGACTGCAAAAATTCAAGCTTTTGGGATTGACTTTTCTTATTGAAAGTTTATCCAAAATTTTTTTAGGGATTCCATTGATAATCTTAGGATTCGGGGTCAATGGTGCAATAGGCGGATTTGCATTGAGCTTCTTTCTTCCATTATTAGTTTTAGTTTATTTCGCTAAAAGAGGTTTCTTTAAAGGAGGTAGTAAAAAATTCAACACTATGCAAATCTACAGATATTCTTTCCCGGTACTTATCATGCTTTTGGTCTTAACTGGATTGTACAGCTGGGATGTCATTCTTGTCAAAAGATTCTTTGATCCAATCTCTGCAGGACAGTATGCTGCATTAAGTTTATTTGGAAAAATAATTTTCTTTGCTACCCTTTCAATAAGCATGGTAATGTTTCCAAAGATCTTGGAACTCAATTCTGAAAACAGGAATACAATAACCTTGTTAATCAAATCAATATTAATAGCTTTATTTTTGGGATTATCTGTGAGCTTGCTTTATTTTTTAATCCCTAATTTTATAATAACCATGCTTTTTGGAGAAGAATTCCTTGTCATCTCGCCTTTTTTGTGGGTATTTGGAATGATAATGACTATCTTCTCTATTTGTTACCTAATCTCATTCTATAACATGGCATTGCATAGACTTAAATTTCTTTATTTGATTGCTTTCTTTAACTTAATGGAGATTATTTTGATTAACTTATACCATCGTTCTTTAGAGCAAATCATAATCATTTTAATGATTATTATGGTATTGTTATTAATCAGCTTAGCAATATACACATTAAAAAATGACAAAAATATCAATCATCATTCCAGCATACAATGAAGGAAAAAGAATAGAATCAACTCTCAGTTCTATATTGTTAAATTTTCCTAATGAAGAAATAATTGTTGTCTCAAACGGAAGTACAGATAATACGATTGAAATCTTGGACAAATGGAAAGGTATAATTCCTAAACTAAAATATCTTGATTTCCCTGAAAAACTTGGAAAGGGCGGGGCAATAGTTCAAGGTTTAAAACTTGCAGGGGGTGATTGGATAGGATTTATAGACGCCGATGATGCCTTTGACTTGGAATACATTAAAAACTATTTTTTTAACCTATCTGATTATGACTGCATTATTGCCTCTAAATGGAAGGATAAAAATATTTTTCATGTTGATGAGCCATTATTTAGAAAGATATTAAGCAGAGGGTGGAACTTATTAGTCAAAATCCTGTTGGGTCTGAACTATCAGGATACCCAGGCTGGAGCAAAATTTTTTAAAAAAGCAGTTAAGGATAAGATAGGATACGACTTTGTATCTAATGGATTTGCATTTGATATTGAATTGCTAAAAAAAATTAGAATGAATGGGTTTAAAACAAAGGAGATTTACGTCCCAAGTAGATTTATCGAAGGAAGTACTTTTAAACTGAAACATTGTAAATCAATGTTTAAAGA
>CAYIWL010000029.1:0-4651 GCA_964367085.1 Candidatus Woesearchaeota archaeon | reverse complement strand
AGTTCCTTAAACCCAACTTATATTCCTGGGAGATACAACAATTTTTTCTCATCTAGAAAAATCTTCTCTAAAAACAATATCAAAATCGTTCCGATATCTGTCTCTCCGGTACTTCGATTACCAATATTCTGGTTGGCATTTCGAAATCTCCCTTTATTCTATGCAAAGCATATAACAAATAGAAATGAGAATTATGTTTGCTTAGTTTTTCATCCATGGGAATTTGTAGACATAAGCGAGATGGGTTTACCAGGATTAATTACGCGAAATACAGGAGAAAAGTTGATTAAAAAATTACAGAAATACATAACAGATTATAAAAAATTTAAGTTCACTACGATGTCGTCCTATCTTTTAACTTCATAAATGATAAGAATTGGTTTTTGCTGTGAATCTGTATATGCTTTGACTGGAACAACTTTGTCCTGATTTTCTTGAGGCCAAGAATAAGTCCATTCAGATGTTCTTTCTAATGAGCTTAGAACAATATATCTTACATCTTTATTATTTTTTATAAATTCATCTATTTCATAATCTTCTGGCCAATAGATTACATTACGCTCTGAATAATAATTTAATTGGGGTTCACCCGCAGCAATTATTTTATCACTTTGATTTGAATTTTCTTTTATCCAACTCCCTGCTTCTCTAAATTGGATATAAGAAGTTGACTTTATCTTTATTATTCTGTCTGCATAACCTATTTGAGCAACAGCAGATAAAATTAGAATTAGCAGGACTACACCTAATGCTGGAATTAGATTGAATTTTCTTATTAAATTGTATATCTTAACTAAAACTAATGATATGATAAAAAAAGTTGCGGGGTATATATAAGATAAATATCTGTCTTCAGCAATTTGTCCCGCAAGAAAAGCGAAAAAGATAAACGGGATTATAATCCACAATAAGATTAAAATATTTTTTTTTAAACTTTCATCCTTTCGTAAAATATCATAACCCACGATTAGATTGAACAAAGTGATTAATATGCCTATTATCAAAAGTAGCAGTAAGGAATGTCCGAAATAAGAAGATATATTGACTAACCCGGGAATTGGACTTTGGAAAACGATCGGTGTAAGGCGTATATAACTGCTTAGCTGAGAAAAAGCGCCATAAAATCCTAAAGGACCAAGAATTGGAATCTTAGAGTAAGTTTGATAATACCAAATAGAGTAGGGGACAAAGCATGCTGCTGCTGCTGAGACTCCAATCCATAAATTTTTATTTTTCAAAAATCCAAATCCTTCTGCAACTATTAAATATAGTAAGAAAATAAAAATGATTAACCCCAAGGGGAACCTTATTAATACGCCGGCTACTAATGAAGGACCTAGAAGCCAGACATACCATTTTGACTGTTTTCTTATTACCCCTTTCCAGAATAACCACATAGAAATTAACCATAACGTTGTTGAGGGTAGATCGGTTAAAATGCGGGCAGTATAAAAAAGATTGACATAAAAAACAGACATGAGAAAACTGGAAATAATCCCAACCCATTTGTTAAAAATTTCTTTTCCTACGAGGTAAGTAAAAATAACCCCCGTCATAGAGAAGATTAACATAAGAACTCTCATTCCCAACTCTCCAAAACCAATTTTATACATTATAGCCATGATAAAAGGAATAAATGGTGGGCGGACATAATGTAATTGATAGGAAGTTAGATTAAAAGCCCAGTTTTTTGCAACGCTTAAGTACTCTGCTTCATCGTACCAAACGGCCTGATTTATTGTTAGATACTTTAACCTTAAAATAAGAGCAAAGACTAAGATTACAGCAATTAAAAGATTTGAATTTTTATCAAAAAAGTCCAGAACCTTCTGCTGTAATGTTTTTCTATCCATCTTCATTTTGTTTTTAAATTTTCAAGATCATATATCCAGACTGCTTCTTTATTAATTAAAATAATTTTGTGATTGGGTTCGTAATTGTCTCTTAAATCCACTAGTAGAAGATCTGTATAGTCCCTTCCTGAGATGGGATTTGCGTTTAATAATATATACCTTATGCTTTGGTTATATGGATGAAAATATTTTATCTTTTCTTCTGCTGTCGGCAGCCTTCCTGTTTTCTGTTGAAAAATTTGCTCAAAATAAAAGTTTTGTAAGCTTTGCTCTTGCCTTACATAGTAAAATATAACCCCCTCCATACCCATAAAAGTTTCATTATCCTTTAGTATGTTGTTCAGATAATCTCCTGTAGCTTTGGCAGAATATGCGGCTAGGCCAGGCTCACATTTACTTCTTGTAAAATGACATGTAATTGGGTTGGAGGCTGTGAAATAAGGCGAGGTGGAATATGCTATTGAGAAGGCATAAATAATATAAATTAAAATAAAAGTTGTGAAGAAGATTTTTTTCTTATGAATCTTAAATAATTCTAATAATGAGTAAGGTCTGCTAGAAAACGCCATAGACATTAAGAAAACAACCCCGATCAAGTAGGGCAGAGAAATTCTAGGAATATCTAAAGCCTGGGAAAAAATAACTGCAGAGATTAGGAAGAATGAGATGAAGTAGAGGATAAATTTTTCGTTTTTTTCTTTCTTGATAGAAAATAATTTAAACATCATAAAGATAGAAAATAAGAATATCAGTGTGTCAATCAGATTAACATTGGATAAAAATGTATAATTCAGAATTCTTGCAAGATTGAAATCAAAATAAGCTTTTGCAAATTCTGGGCTTGTAAATTTGGTGTATCTTTCGTAGGTGTCAATGGCATTTTTTGGATTTAACTGAAACGGCGCCAAAAAAACTATTAAAAATATAAGTGAGAACAATGTTAGTAATATAATTAATCGTCTATAGTCTGCTTCATGTTTTATTCTATTTATGGCTTCCAGATTTAGATACTTAAGCATTTTTTTAAGTAAAGATAAAAATTCTTCTTTGTACTTGTTAAATATGATAAAAATCCCGAAAAAAATAAATGTTCCAATTGAAAACTTAGTTGCTGATGCCAATCCAATAAAAATTGCAGAAATCGACAGGAGGGTGATCTCTTTGTTTGAATTTTTTTCTGAGATGTAAAACTTCCACAAGAATAGTAAAAAGCTTGCAGCAAAGAAATAAAGAATCACATCGACATGTATCCATCTGCTAAAATTCAGTAGTACTGGATAAAATGCGAAAAAACTAATTGCAAAGAGAGCACTGTATTTTTCCAAAACTGAAAATGAAAGAAAAATCAGGATTATAAAAAATAAAATTCCGAAAAGATAAATTGGGAGATGACAATAACTTTCCGCCTTGACCAACTGTTTACCTATTAATTCTTCTCTTCCTGGATAGAACGTTGGCTTAATTTCAGAAACTCTCGAAAAATCTTCTCCGGATAACATGCATCCTGCTCCTATGATCATATTTCCTAAAGGAGGCTCTGATACTCCAGACAATCCTGGAAAATACGAATGTGGATAGAACCATAAAAGTCCAGAAGGAACTGTAGAGATATCATCATTCCAATAACCTACTTCTGAATAATCGTTTAAACGAATAAATATCCCAAGACTAAAGATAATTATTAATAGTATCAAAGATAATCTATCTTCTTTAAATTTGTTAAATAGTCTCATCTATATCACTTTGATTATAATCTTTAAATAAGTTTTTAAATATCGTTATTTCTATTTTTTGTTAATAGACTTACATTTTTAAATGATTTTAGAGAGTCTTGTATGCTTTCACATTCTAAAATTATTTTTTGATTATAATTCCTTTTTTTTAATCTATAAAAGAAATCATCAAAGTCTATTGAACCTTTTCCTATTACTAAATGTCGGTCTGTTTTTTTATCATTGTCTGTAAGATGTATATGGCCTATCTCTAATTTCATCAACTCTCCTGTTTGATTATAGATTTCTGAATGTGCTAGATCGAGACAGAACCCTATCGAAGGAAGTTTTTGTTTTACGTATAGAATATCGTATGGTCTGCCAAATAGAAAACAAGGATAGCAGTTTTCCATTAAAATCTTTATGCCGTTTTCCTCAGCTCTCTTGAAGATCGGATTGAAGGTTTTAATGAAGAGGTCCAAAGAATAATTTAAACCGATGTTTTTTTTGAGTGCACTTGCAATTCTAAAGTAACCTTTAAAGAAAGCTCCTCCGTGCACAACAACCTCTCGAACATTCAGAAGAATTGCTAAGTCTATATCTTTTTCTATTTTTTTAACGGAATTTGCAGAATATCTTAGCCATGGTAAAAGATTTATCTTGAGATCTTCAAAAGAAGCATGCATGGAATATTCAAACTTATCCTTTATCAACCTTAATTCATCATGATTAATCTCATCAGGCAGACAACGTATCTCTACAAACCTAATACCTTCTTTCTTAAGAATTTTTATGGTCTCCTCCTTTAGAAGTTCATCATATTTGCAATTTATCCCTAGCTTCATAAACTCAATGTTAAAACGATTAATTTTAAATAACTTTGGAATGAATATTAACTTATGGCTAAGAAATTGAATCTGGCTTGCGGCGAGCACTATATGGAAGGCTATGTTAATTTAGACTATAATAAAAATTTGAAGTCTGATGTTTATCATGATTTGAATAAATTTCCTTATCCTTTTAAAGAAAACACTTTTGATGAAATTTACTGCCATCATATCTTAGAGCATGTGGAAGATTTGTTAA